>CAUTST010000020.1:0-26588 GCA_963540995.1 uncultured Streptococcus sp. | reverse complement strand
TTCGTGAATACGATAGATAAATCTCACTTTCTATTGTTCATAGTGACGAGCCACTGTTTCATTCGCCGCAAGCATAAAGGACTCAATGAGTCGCTCTGCTACACCACGTTCACGTAGTACAATCTCTATTGGTGCGCCTTTTTCATCCACAAGAATTTTTGCTTCTTGTGTATCAAAGTCAATCGCTCCACGTTCCATACGTCTACGCTCTAGAATCGTATGTAATTCCTTCATATTCCATAGCATTTCTTCAATTTCTGGAGTGATTTTTTCAGAAGCTTCATTTGTATTGAATAATACATTTACTTCATCATAAGTTAATCGTTCGTTCGATTGAATTACACTTGGGAAAATCTCATGCTGATAAATCGTTCCGCTACGGTCAATTTCCATACGGGCTGTTAACGTTAATCGCTCTTCATATGGATGAAGCGAGCAGATTCCGTTTGATAGTCGTTGCGGTAACATTGGAACAACACGGTCCGTTAAATACACACTCGTTCCGCGTTCAAATGCTTCCTTATCCATTTCGGAGTTTTCCGTTACATAATAGGAAACGTCAGCGATAGATACCGTTAAGACAAAGGTTCCATCTTCGCGTTTGACAAGTGCTACTGCATCATCTAAGTCTTTAGCATCTGCACCATCTATCGTCACGGTTAATTCTTGGCGTAAATCTACACGCCCTTCGAGTTCTTCCGGTGAGATGGTTTCACTCACTCGGTTTGCTTCCTCTAATACGGAGTCTGGGAATACTGTTGGGATTTTTAATTGATGTAAAATCATTAAAATATCCATACCGACAGCGTCTTTATAGCCGATTTCTTTGACGATATGCGCCTTCAAGACGAGTTCGTGACGCTCTGTTTCATAATGATCCACTTCGGCAATCACGACGGTTCCGTCAACTGGGTTTAATCCCTTTCTTGTAACATAACATTTCGTTTTCTTTAATTTAGAATCTTTCAATGCAATTTCGCCACAATAGCCTGTTTGCATCATAATTTTCGATGGGTAACGTGTATAAATCCCCACCACTTGCTTCACAGCGCGTTCTAAGATTTTCACAATCGTTCCGCTAGCAGCTTTATCATTATAAGGATTTTCCTCTTGAACGATACGAATCGCAACCGTATCTCCATCCATAGCACCATGGACATCCGTTCTTGGGATAAAAATATCTGGTTTGCCTTCTTCAACCGTAACAAACCCAAATCCTTTATCGTTTAATCGGAACGTTCCTTCTAACGTACGATTTTTTTGATTAAATCCAAATTTACCTTGTCGTGTTAATACAATTTTTCCAGAATCTTCGAGGTCAGCTAATTGTTTCACTAAAATCTTAAAGTCCTTTGAAGCAGTAAATCCGAAATGCTCACTAATTTCTTGAACAAAAAAACTTTTAGATTCATGTTCCATAAAGAAAGCCATTAAGATTTCTTCTAATGATTGTCTCATTTCTTTACCTCCATTCTTGTTGATTTAGAAAAGAGAGAACAGTCTCTTGGAATTCCTTTCTAACAGGACTAACCGTAATCACGTGCCCTGCTTCTTCATACCAATGTAACTCCACTTGTGCATTAATGAGTCCCTCTTTAAATTCGAGAGAAGACTCTGGATCGACAAGTGTATCTTGTTCCCCTTGTGCAATATAAAAACTTCCTGTCACTTCGTCTAAGTGTGAAGCAACTTCTCCAGCAAATGATTGAACTTGTGCTAATTTTTTTTGTGCTTTTTCCTTCATTTCAGCTTCATCAAATGTTCGTCCTACATTTCTATAAGACGCCTTTGCATACATCATAAAACTTTGCAACAATCCTGGCAACTGAGGATTCCTAGAAGCTACTGGCGAACAAAAAGTTCCTGCATATTCCACTAGATGTTCGGTTGCTAATTTAGTCGCCATAATACCGCCCATTGATAACCCAAAAGCAGCAATTGTATGATAGCCTTGTCCTCGAACAAAGTCGACAGCACGTTTCGCGTCGTTATACCAAGCCTGGGGAGAACTTGCCAAAATATCTTCAACATCTGGAGTTCCATGGCCAGAAAATACTGGAACATAGACCGCATAATCATGACGATGTAGAAATTGCGCAAGCATTCTCACGTCAGCAGGCGTTCCTGTATAAGCATGAAATAAAATCACCGCTCTTGTATTGCTTTCTTTTCTTAACCATAGTGCTTCCATAATACTCTCCTCTAATCTGCCAAATAAAAAAGTACAATTGGTTGGATGTCCGAACAATTGTACTTAAGGTTATTATTTTGATGAAATGTATGCTAATGCAAATGCTAATAACATGAAGATTGTTCCTAAAACAACTGTTACGCGAATTAAGAATGCCTCAAAACCACGTGCCTTTTGTTTACCGAATAATTGCTCTGCTCCACCTGTTAAATTCGCAGCATTTGTTTTTGAAGGTTGCATTGCAACAACAATTATTAATAATACGCATACCACAACCATCAGTGATAAAATCAAATTGTACAAAGGATTCCCTCCTTAACTAAAATTCTTTTCAATTTTAACATAAAAACTACGATAATTCTACTCTTTCACGCGAAATGCTTTCAATTCGAACTACAATTAAAATCCTTCAAAACATGGTATACTAAAATAAGACTAAACGAATGGAGTGACGGAATGAAAGGTTTTGTATTTTTTGATTTAGATGGCACACTTTTAAACGGGGAGTCAAAAGTGGACATTGCTACAGCCAAAGCCATTCAAACATTAAAAGACAATGGGTATGAACCCTTTATCGCAACAGGACGTTCTTCTGCTGAAACACGCGATATTATGGAGAGTGCCAATATCCACTCAGGAATTTTTATGAACGGGCAAGTGGTCCTTTATCAAGGACAGATTATCTATTCTTCGCAGATTCCAACTGAAACGGTGGAAAAATTCCATCAAATGGTAAAAGAAGATGGTTACGGGCTCACTGCTTATAATCACGAACAGTTTTATCTTGTAGAATCATCCGCTGGGGCAAAAGATGCTTATGGATTTATTCACTCTAATCCTCCTACCTTAAAAGAAGATTTTTATAAAAATAATCCAATCAATATGCTGCTCTTTATCTCTCTTCCACCAGCGGAAGAAAAATATAAGGAAGCTTTCCCCACTCTTGATTTCCTTCGTAACACACCGTACTCCGTCGATGTGATTTCAAAAGGGAATTCAAAAGCGGAAGGAATCAAACGTTTCTTAGAGTATTTGAACCAAGAAGACGCTAAGACCTTTGCCTTTGGTGACGGACCAAACGATATTGAAATGCTTCAAGCGGTACAGCATCCTGTGGCAATGGGAAATGCTCTTCCAATCCTCAAAGAGATTGCAGAATTTGTTACAACGGATAACACAGATAACGGCATTGTGAATGGTTTAAAACATTATGGCCTTATTTGAGAAAGAAGGAAAATAAATGTCAATTTATGAAATCGAAGTTCCTACAGTCAGTGGAGATGTCACCACTCTAGAAGACTATAAAGGACAATTACTACTCATTGTGAATACAGCAAGTGGATGCGGACTCGCTCCACAATTTGACGGTCTAGAAAAACTCTATTTAGAATTCAAAGACAAAGGTTTTGCTGTTCTTGGATTTCCTTGTAATCAATTTGCTGGTCAAGAGCCCCTCACTGCCAAAGAAGCTCTCGCACATTGCCAATTGACGTACAATACGACTTTCCCAATGTTTGGTAAGGTTAAGGTAAATGGTCCCCAAACACATCCATTATTTGCTCTATTAAAGAAAGAAACGAAAGGCCTCCTAGGTGAAAAGGTTAAATGGAACTTTACAAAATTCCTGGTAGCAAAGGATGGAACGATTTTGAAACGTTTTGCTCCGACTACAACACCTGAACAAATTCGAGACGAAATCGCAAGTCTTCTTTCATAATGCAAACTGTGATAAAATAAAAAGAAAACGGTAAGGAGAAATCACCATGGAAGTCAATGAAATTTTAAGTATTTTAGAAGACATGAATGTAGCTGTCATTTCGACTGCAGATGAACACAACCAACCTCATGCACGTCATATTCATATCGGTGTTGCAAATGAAAAAGGTGTGTTCTTTATGACAAGTCCTAAAACCAATTTCTATAAACAACTACAAAAGAACCCGAAAGTTGCCATTACTGCCATGAAGAGCGAAGACTACTTAATTCAAGTCATTCGTATCGAAGGTGTTGTAAAAGAAATCGGTCGTGAACGTCTAGAAGAAGTACTACAAGATAACCCATTCGTAAAAGATGTTTACCCTAACGAAGAAGATATTGCTGGAGTACAAGTGTTCCACTTATATGACGGTAAAGGATTTTACCATAGCCTTACACAAGGCCACAAATACGTGTTTGATATTCACGAATAATCATTAGAAGGAGGATTTTATGAAAAAACTATTATTGGCTCTTGCAGCACTGATGGTTGCAGGATTAGCTATATTCTATTTATTACCATCAAGCAGCAAACCAGCAGATGCAAATGTCGTATTCCAAGACGCTAGCGGAACGAAATTAACAGAAAAAGACTTTACTGGAAAACCAACAGTCTACTATGCTTGGGCAAGTTGGTGCCCAGATTGCCAACAAGAGCTCCCTATTTTAAATACACTAAAAGAAAAATATGCGGACAAAGTTGAATTTGTTGGTGTAGCGATGATCAGTCAGAAAGAATCAATCGAGAACGGAAAGAAATACTTAAAAGACCATTCTCTATCTCTCAACTATTATGCAGATGTTGATTCAAGCTTCCAAAAATATCACGAAATTACAGAAATTCCAACACTCATCTTTGTAGATAAAGACGGAAATATCGTTGAAAAAGTAGCCGGCGTTCTGACAGAAGAAGAACTCGAGACATACATCCAAAAAATCTTATAAAATCAAAAAAACTAGCAGAAATCTCTGCTAGTTTTTTCGTTTCAACAATAAACGAGAGGATGAAGCATCCTCTCGTTTTTATTTTCTTCTATGTTTGGAAACACCAATACGGTTAATCGCCTTACTTAAAGCTATTTTCGCACGCTCTACATCACTTTGAGAACGACTACTATCACTAATAACTTTTTCAGCTTTATCTTTTGCTTGCTCTGCACGAGTCACATCAATGTCTCTAGCACGTTCAGCTACGTTGGCAATAATCGTTACGACATTATCCCGCACTTCCATAACTCCACCACCGATTGCAATATAATCAGTTGGTGAATCCTCTAAGAATCGTTTCACTCGAAGTGCTCCGATTTTTAAAGGAAGCATGATTGGAGCATGATGCGGTAGTATGGTGATTCCGCCATCGACTGCATCGGCACTCACAGAATAGGAACGATGGTTATACACTTTTCCTTCTGGTGTTGTGACAACGACCAGCAATTCATGTTCAGCCATCTTTATTTCCCTCCATAAAACCCTGCTGCTTTAGCCTTTTTAATAACGTCTTCGATTGGTCCTACGTTACGGAACATATCTTCTGGAATATCATCATATAATCCATCGATAATACCTTTGAATCCACGAACCGTTTCTTTAATTGGAACGTATGAACCAGGTTGTCCAGTGAAGGCTTCTGCCACGTGGAAGTTTTGTGATAAGAAGAATTGAATTCTTCTAGCACGGTTTACAATGATTTTTTCGCTGTCAGATAATTCATCAATCCCTAAAATAGCGATAATATCTTGTAATTCACGATAACGTTGAAGCATTTGTTGTACTTTCATCGCTACTTCATAGTGCTCTTCTCCTACAATCTCAGGAGTGAGGGCACTTGAAGTTGAAGCTAGCGGATCCACCGCTGGATAAATCCCTTGTTCTGTTAAACGACGCTCTAAGTTTGTTGTTGCATCTAAGTGGGCGAATGTTGTTGCTGGCGCCGGGTCAGTATAGTCATCGGCTGGTACGTAAATCGCTTGAATAGATGTAATAGAACCATCTTTTGTTGAACTGATACGTTCTTGTAATTGTCCCATTTCTGTTGCTAATGTTGGTTGATACCCAACGGCAGAAGGCATACGTCCAAGTAATGCTGATACTTCTGAACCTGCTTGTGTGAAACGATAAATGTTATCGATGAATAAAAGCACGTCTTGTTTTTCCATATCACGGAAGTATTCCGCAATCGTTAACCCTGTTAGTGCTACACGCATACGAGCTCCTGGTGGTTCGTTCATTTGTCCAAACACCATCGCTGTTTTAGCAGATACACCTGATTCTTGCATTTCATGATAAAGGTCGTTCCCTTCACGAGTACGTTCCCCTACCCCTGTAAATACTGAAATACCACCAAGTTCTTCAGCGATATTATGAATCAACTCTTGAATCAATACGGTTTTACCTACACCGGCACCACCGAACAATCCAATTTTACCACCTTTAAGATATGGTGCTAAAAGGTCAATAACTTTAATCCCTGTTTGTAGAATTTCGTATTGACTGTTTAATTCTTCAAATTTTGGTGCTGGTTTATGGATTTCATGTCTTGTAAAATCTTCTGGGAATGGTTCCTTCAAGTCAATCGTGTCTCCAAGAACGTTGAAAACACGACCTAACGTTTCAGGTCCCACTGGAACGCTAATTGTGCGTCCTAAGTCAAGTACTTTCATGCCACGTTGTAAACCATCTGTAGATTCCATGGCGATTGTACGAACTGCACCATCCCCTAATTCTACAGCAGTTTCCAATGTAACCGTCGTTTCACTTCCGTCACTTTTTGTTTTCACAACTTGTAATGCGTTATGAATATCTGGAACGCCCTCTTCTAAAGGAAATACCACGTCTACAACTGGTCCTACAACTTGTAAAATCTTTCCAGTTCTCAATCCATTTTCCTCCTTCTAAAATCCTAATGTTCTTCCAGAGCGGCTGCTCCACCGACAATTTCTGTAATTTCTTGTGTAATTTGTGCTTGTCGTCTCTGGTTCAAATCTTGTGTTAAGTTGGTAATAAGTTCTTTGGCATTATCCGTTGCACTTCTCATTGCAGTCATACGAGAGGCATGTTCTGCTGATTTTGCATCGATAATGGCTCCGTAAATAAGCGATTCTGCGTATTGTGGGAGCAAGATGTCCATAATAATTTCCTTGTTTGGTTCGAAAATATAATCCAATTCGTACTCTTTTGCTTCTTCTGCATCCAAGTCGATAATTGGTAACATTTTTTCAACACGGTAGTTTGATAAAAGTGCGTTTACATGGTGATTATAGCAAACGTAAAACTCATCAAATTCACCGTCACGGAACATTTGGACCGCACTTGACACAATCTTTCTTACTTCTTCAAAGGTTGGAATATCAGATACATCATTAATTTCAAGACGTACATCCACTCCTATTTTTTTGAAGAAGCGACTTGCAGCATTCCCGATCGTTAAGATGACATATTCATCTTTCGATTGGTGGTCTAACTCTAACATTTCTCTTGTTGCTTGGAAAATGGAAGAGTTGTAACTCCCAGCAAGTCCTTGGTCAGATGAAATCACTAAGTACCCAGTCTTTTTAACTGGACGTTCAATTAATAAATCGTGATAGTCGATAAAAGAAGTAACCACTTCTCCGTCCTCTGACGTTTCATCGACAATCTCTTCTTTATTGTGATTTGCGTATAATAAGTGAGTTACAACTTCACGGATTTTTTGAGCGTAGTCTTGATAGTGACGCACTGCTTGCTCTGATTTGGCTAATTTTGCTGCAGAGACCATCTGCATGGCGCTAGTGATTTGACTTGTTTTCTTTGTTGAAACAATTCTCTTCTTTAAATCATTTAAGGAAGCCGTCATTCAGGTCACCTCTCCTTTCTACGCTTATTGAACACGTTCAAATAAATGAATTTGTTTAAAATTCTCAATTACTTTATAGAATTTCTCTTCATCCGAAATCACATGTTGATCGCGGATTTCATTTAATAAATCTCTATGTTCGCTTTCTAAATGTTGATATAACGCTTTTTCAAATGGTTTAATACGATCAATTGGAATCGCATCTAATAAGCCATGTGTTAAAGCAAATAAAATCGAGACTTGATACTCGATTGGTAATGGTCGGTGAACATCTTGTTTTAAGACTTCTACCGTCCGTTTACCACGATTTAATTTTTGTTGAGTTGCCGCATCTAAATCAGAACCAAATTGTGCGAAGGCTTCTAACTCACGGTAACTTGCTAAGTCGATACGTAATGTACCAGAAACTTTCTTCATCGCTTTAATTTGGGCAGAACCCCCAACACGCGATACGGATAATCCCGCAGATAACCCAGGACGTACCCCAGAGTAGAATAAGTCACTTTCTAAGAAAATTTGTCCATCTGTAATTGAGATTACGTTTGTTGGGATATATGCAGAAATGTCTCCTGCTTGTGTTTCGATGATTGGTAAGGCTGTTAATGACCCTGCTCCTAATTCATCACTTAATTTTGCTGCACGTTCTAATAAACGTGAGTGCAAGTAGAATACATCCCCTGGATATGCTTCACGACCTGGTGGACGGCGAAGTAATAGGGAAATTTCACGATATGCTGCAGCTTGTTTTGATAAATCATCATAGACAATCAATACATCGCGGCCTTGGTACATCCACTCTTCACCCATTGCTGTTCCTGCATATGGTGCAATATAAAGCATTGGTGCTGGTTGAGATGCACTAGCGGATACAACAGTTGTATATTCCATGGCTCCATAACGTTTTAACGTTTCAACAAGAGCTTTAACTGTAGATTCTTTTTGACCAATCGCTACATAAATACATAATGTATCTTTACCTTTTTGGTTTAAAATAGTATCCACTGCAATACTTGTCTTACCAGTTTTACGGTCACCGATAATTAACTCACGTTGCCCTTTACCAATTGGTACTAATGCATCGACTACTTTTAACCCTGTAGGTAATGATTGTTTAACACTTTGACGTTGCATTACTCCAGGCGCTTCATTTTCTACTGGACGTTTTTTTGTTGTTTCGATGGCACCAAGTCCATCAATTGGACGACCTAAGGCATCCACAACACGACCAATCAATGCATCTCCTACTGGAACATCAAGGATACGTCCTGTACGTTTAACAGGTTCTCCTTCATGGATATTTTCATATCCTCCGAAGATGATGACACCGACATCATTTTTTTCCAAGTTTTGAGCCATTCCGTAGGCGCCGTTTTCAAATTCTACTAATTCTCCAGCCATTACATTTGTAAGACCGATGACACGAGCAATTCCGTCCCCGATGAAGGAAACTTCACCGATTTCTTCAATCTGTTCTTTTGTTTCAAAAGAAGCGATTTGGTCACGAATTCTCGCTGTAATATTACTCATTTCCATTTATGCCATCTCACCTCTTTAATCCTGTTTGGCTAATTTTCTCTTTGAACTGTTTTAGTTTATTTGCAATCGTTCCATCTAATAAATACTCTTTTGTCTTAATTTGAACGCCGCCAATCACTGAAGGATCAACAGTGTTCACCCAAGAATCATATTCTTTATGTGTTTTATTTTGGAATGCAGTTGCAATACGATCCATCTGTTCATCCGTTAGCGGAATTGCAGAAACAATCTCTAATTTATTGGCATTGTAAATATCTAAGAACGCTTCGAGTGCTTCTACAATATTCATCGAACCATCCTCAGACGGGAACGTTGCTAAGTACTCTTGTGTTTCTCTTGATAAATGCCCAAATGCGGATTCTAATACAGATAATTTTTTATCATAAGAGACATGCTCTAGATGCATCATCTGTCTGAATGTCGAAGTATTTTGAATTCCAGCTAAAATCGCTTGGATTTCATTCGTCACTTGTTCTAAGTGACCTTCGAACTTTGCCTTTGCATAGAAATGGCTGGCTTCTTTAACGATATCTTTGTGATATTTAACCATTATTTTTCCAACCCCTTAATGAAGGCTTCGATTACTTCTTGATGTTTCTCTTTTGTCACTTCTTTTTCAAGAATTTGACTAGCAAGTTGAACCGATAGGTCTACAATATCATCTTGCATTTGCGCGATGGCACGTTGTTTCATGGAATCCACTTCACGTTGCCCATCTGCTTTCATGCGAGAGACCACATCTTTACCTTCCTTAATCATTTCATCTTGCGTTTTTGAAGCTGCTTCACGAGCGTTATCTAAGATTTCGCTGCCTTTTGCTTCTGCGTTATGAATAATTTCATTGGCATTTGCCTGAATTTCTTCAGCTGATTTTCTTTTTTCAGCGGCTTCGTCTAAATCTTTAGCAATTTTTTCACGACGCGCTTCTAACATGGCATTCACTTTATCCCAGGCAAAGAACTTCACCAAGAATAGTAACAACGTCATTGAAATTAACACGACTAAAGTGTCGCCTAAAACTGTACTAACATTACCTGATAACATTACTTCAAACATCTCTCACCCCTCCTTTACGACAATAATTCCATATGTTGGATTATTTAACGAATACAAGGATAAGAGCGATTAATACGGCGAAGATTGGCATCGCTTCGATTAAGGCAACCCCGATGAACATTGTTGAACGTAATTCATTGCTCATTTCTGGTTGGCGTGTCATTGATTCAATAGTTTTTACGATAACTGCTTGGTTACCAAAGGCTGCTGCTAAGGCTGCTCCTGCTACTGCGATTGCTGCTGCTAATTCTGTCATTATAAATTCCTCATTTCTTAAAATTAATGTTTCATTACTTTATGTGAGATGTAAACCATTGTCAACGTACAGAATACGTACGCTTGAATAGCTCCAATTACCACTGAAAATCCTTGCCATACTACTCCAAGTGGAATTGCAAGAATATAGGTTATTAGTCCTGCTGCGGATGAGAACATCACAATCAATCCTAATAACACTTCGCCGGCATAAATATTTCCGTAGAGACGAAACGCCAACGTAATTGTGTTTGTAAACTCTTCAATCAATTTGATTGGGAGCATTATCGACATCGGACTTAAGTAAGAATGTTGAATATATCCTTTGAGTCCCATCTTCTGTACACCAGAATAATGTGCGATTAATGTTGTCATTAGCGCTAAGGCTAAACATACTATCGGGCTAGCTGTTGGACTGGCAAAATAGCTGTGATCTTCATAGTGAATAAAGATAATTAGCCCAACCATATTAGCGACTAGTACAAAAGAAAACAGTGAGAAAATATATAAATAATACGTTTGCGCTGTTTTCTCATCAACTGCACTGTTTACAATACCCTTCGTGAAGTCCATGAGGGCTTCCAAAGCGTTTTGCATCTTACCGGGCTTCATCGAAACCTTTCTGGATGCAAAAAATGTAAATAGAGTAATTAGTAAAACACTAACCCCACACGAAATCAAAATCGGAACTGAAAACGACAATCCAAAAATCTCAACCACTTTTGGTGTTGCTTCCATGTATCTTATTTCCCCTCCTTTACACCAAATAAAAAAACTGACAATAATCCTATACTTTGAGGCTTACGCTCAGTACGGTGATTATTGTCAGATTTGGTGGCAATAGTCTATCGCAAAAGCGTTGACTACATAAATTTATTATTTGGTTCCGAATAAACGATCTCCAGCATCTCCTAATCCTGGAAGAATGTATCCATGTTCGTTTAATCTTTCATCTAACGCTGCTGCGTAGATGTCGATATCTGGGTGAGCCTTACGTAGAACTTCTACACCTTCTGGAGCGGCTACAAGACAGCAAAACTTAATTGAGCTTGGTTGTGCACCGCGCTTCAACAGTGCGTCAATAGCAGCTACTGCAGAACCCCCAGTTGCTAACATAGGATCAACGACAAACAATTGTCTTTCAGAAATATCTGAAGGCAACTTCACGAAATACTCAACTGGTTGCAACGTTTCATGATCACGATACATACCAACGTGCCCAATCTTGGCAGCTGGGATTAATTCGAGAATTCCATCCACCATTCCAAGTCCTGCACGCAGAATCGGAATGATAGCAACTTTTTTACCAGCCAACGTCTTCAATGTTGTTTTAACAAGCGGGGTTTCGATTTCTACATCTTCAAGAGGTAGATCTCTAGAAACCTCATAAGCCATTAGCATTGAAATTTCGTTTACAACTTCGCGGAAAACTTTTGTTCCACAATCTTTTTGACGAATCATTGTTAATTTATGTTGAATTAACGGATGATCAAGTACGTGAAATTTACCCATTTGTCATTCTCCTTCCAATATATTAGTGTCACTTCTATTATTTTACCTAAAAATCAGTTAAATATCCAGTATCAGTTTGAAAACTTATTAATATTTTCATAAACTGAAACAAACCTTTACATTTACTTCGTTACGCGTATAATTTAAAAGTTTCAGTTAATTGTTTCACTTCTTGACGGACATTGTTTAATACTTCTTCATTTTCAGGATTTGTTAATGTTGTAAGGATTAACTTAGCTACTTTCTTCGCCGCAGCTTCATCGAAACCACGTGTTGTAATTGCAGCTGTACCTACACGAATTCCACTTGTTTTAACAGGTGGTAATGTGTCAAATGGAATAGCATTTTTATTCACTGTAATACCAACAGTATCAAGTAATTCTTGCGCTTCTTTACCGTTTAATCCAGTTTCTTTAATATCAAGGAGTAATAGATGATTATCTGTTCCTCCTGAAATCGCACGAATCACTGTTCCTTCAAAAACTTGCGCCATTGCTTTAGCATTTTTCACGACTTGCTCGATATACTCACCAAACGCTGGTTGAAGAGCTTCATGGAATGCGACTGCTTTACCCGCAATCACGTGTTCTAGAGGTCCACCTTGAATTCCAGGGAAGATCGCACTGTTTAATTTTTTACCAAATTCTTCTTTAGCTAAAATTAAACCGCCACGTGGTCCACGTAATGTTTTATGTGTTGTTGATGTCACAACGTCGGCATATGGAACTGGATTTTGATGAGCCCCTTTAGCAACTAACCCAGCGATATGGGCCATATCCACCATAAAGTAAGCTCCAACTTCTTTAGCAATTTCACTAATGCGTTTGAAGTCAATCTCACGTGGGTACGCTGAAGCTCCAGCCACGATTAATTGTGGTTTTTCTTCTTTAGCGATACGTTCTAATTCATCATAATCGATTGTTTCAGTTTCTGGATTTACTCCATAAGAAACAAATTGATAATCTTGTCCAGAGAAGTTTACTCCCATTCCGTGAGTCAAGTGACCGCCATGGTTTAAGTCCATCCCTAAAATCTTATCGCCTTTCTTCACTAGCGCACGATACGCAGCCATATTTGCTTGCGAACCAGAGTGTGGTTGAACATTGGCATATTCTGCACCAAACAATTCTTTTACACGATCAATCGCTAATTGCTCGATGACATCCACATATTCACATCCACCATAATAGCGACGTCCTGGATACCCTTCTGCATATTTATTCGTTAAAATACTTCCTTGTGCACGTAAAACTCCTTCAGATACGAAGTTTTCTGATGCAATTAATTCAATCCCTTGTTGTTGACGATGTAATTCTTTTTCAATCGTCTCAAAGATGATTTTATCTTCTGTAAATTGACTCATTCAACTACCCCTTTCTTTTCTTACCTTTTCTATTTTATCACATTATCGGATTTTGTAGAAAATCTATGTGTTCTTCTATAGAACGGTTGATGCCGCTTTTTTCAAACGGTTCATATACGCAATCCCTACTCCTGTTTCTGGAGCAGATTCGGCTAAAATAACATCTAATTTTAAGTGATCTAATGACCTCAGAGCATCAAACAACGTACGATTCATATCGTCCACGCTCGTCCCCATCTTGTAAGTACCTTCAACTTTATTTTCAATTGTCTTTACAATAGCATTTTCGGCCATCACACCCACTGTCTTTCCTTGTACTTTGTATTGATTGATTGCTTCTTCAAAAGCTTCAATTGTTCCACCAACAACAAACACTGGTGTTTTTGGTGCGTAGTGACGATATTTCATGCCCGGAGATTTCGGTACTTCCTTCTCTCCTGTTTTTGTCGTGACAGAAGATTGAATAGGTCCAATGACTGATTCAATTTGATTCTTTGTAATGACACCTGGTCTTAAAATCACGGGACCTTCTTCATTTGTTAAGTCGATCACCGTGGACTCAACACCAACAGTGGATGCCCCACCATCTACAATCCCCCGAATACGGCCATTCATATCTTCGAATACATGCTCTACTTTCGTTGGGCTTGGCTTCGTTGAAAGGTTCGCACTCGGGCCTACAAGAGGAATTCCTACCTTCCTGATTAACTCTAATGTGAGTGGATGATTTGGCATACGGAATGACACCGTTGGAAGTCCGGCAGATAAGGCTGGAGCATAAATTCCTGGTTTTGCCTTCAGTATCATTGTGAGTGGTCCTGGCCAGAAAGCTTTTGCTAAGGTCAGCGCAATTTCAGGAACTTCTTCTACAGTAGAGATCATCTGATGAATATCACTAATATGAATAATGAGTGGATTATCACTTGGACGCCCTTTTGCTTCAAAGACTTTTAGAACGGCTTCTTGACTCGTTGCGATCGCTCCTAATCCATATACCGTCTCCGTGGGGAAAGAAACAATTTCACCTTGTTGTAAAGCATGTGCTGCAATATCTAAGTTTTCTTTTGTAAAAATTTGTGTTTCCATTACTGCGCCTCCTTTCCACTAACAATAATCATTCGGTCCATTCCTGCAATGTCTTTATGGATGGTTACTTTTCGTTCCGGACAAACTTCACTAAAAATTCGTTGTACACTTATTCCTTGGTTAAATCCAATTTCAAAAAAGGCTTGGCCACTATCTGTTAAAAATTCTTCTAAGCGATGGGCAATCTTTTCGTAAATCGCAAGTCCCTCCTTCTCTGCAAATAACGCTTGTTTTGGTTCATAGCGTCGAACAGATTCATCCATTAACTCTTCTTCAGAAAAAGCAATATACGGTGGATTACTAATAATACATTCAAATTTCTCATGCGGGATGTTGCTGTATACATCGCTGTATATTAATTCGGCTTGAAGATTGAACTTATCCCGGTTCTTCTTAGCAACAACGAGCGCTTCCTCTGAAATATCGCACCCCATATAATGGTGTCGCCCAACAAGTCTTTCTAGACTCAAAATAATGCATCCAGTTCCGACTCCAATTTCTAGTACTCTCCCAACAGAGCACTGTTCTAAAAAGGCCTGTGCTTTTAAAACAAGTTCTTCTGTCTCTGGACGAGGAATTAAACTGTCCTTTGTGACTATAAATTCTTCTCCCAGAAACTCGGCCACCCCTGTAATTTGTTGCAATGGTTCAAATGTACTAAGACGTAGTAACGCAGGTTCTAAATCTTCAAAAGTCACCTTAGCCTCTTGTCGTAAATTTAATAAAAATTGAGATAAAGTCCATTGATTTTTAAAAAGCATCAATTCTCTAACAAGGTGCTGGCATTCGTCATGCCCTAATTTCGGTTGTTTCTCTTCTAAAAAACAAGAAGCCCTAATGAGGACTTCTTGGTTCGTTGGATTAGTTGTTTCCATTATTTAATTGCTCCAATTTTTCTGTGTGATCATAAAGAATTAAAGCATCGACAATTTCATCAATTTTTCCAGCTAACACTTGGTCTAGCTTTTGAAGGGTTAAACCAATACGGTGGTCTGTCACACGGTTTTGTGGGAAGTTATACGTACGAATACGTTCAGAACGGTCCCCTGTACCTACTGCAGACTTACGGTTTGCATCATATTCAGATTGCGCTTCTTGGGAAATCTTGTCATATACACGCGCACGCAGTACTTTCATCGCTTTCTCACGGTTCTTCAATTGTGAACGTTCATCTTGCATGGCTACAACAATTCCTGTTGGCAAGTGTGTTAAACGTACGGCAGACGCTGTCTTATTAACGTGCTGTCCACCGGCACCTGATGCATGGTAAATATCCACACGAATATCTTTATCTTCTAATTCAATTTCTACTTCTTCTGCTTCAGGCATTACAACGACTGTAGCTGTTGAAGTATGCACACGTCCTTGAGATTCAGTAGATGGAACACGTTGTACACGGTGAGCACCAGATTCATATTTTAATTTAGAGAATACATTATCCCCTGTAATCATTAAAATAACTTCTTTATATCCACCGATACCTGTTACATTGGCATCCATCACTTCTACACGCCATCCTTGTGCTTCAGCGTATTTTTGATACATGGTTAGTAAGTCGCCAGCGAATAATGCGGCTTCATCTCCACCAGCTGCGCCACGGATTTCCATGATGATGTTTTTACCATCGTTTGGATCTTCTGGTAATAGTAAGAATTTGATTTTATCTTCTAATTCTACTTTTTCTTTTTTGAGAGAACTTAATTCTTCTTTAGCCATTTCTGCCATTTCAGCATCTAAGCTTTCACCAAGCATTTCCTCTGTATCGCTGATTTCTTCAACCACTTGTTGATAACGTTTGAACGTTTCTACTTTTGGTCGTAAGTTTGCTTCTTCTTTTGTTAATTCCATGAAACGTTTTGTATCGCCGATAACTTCTGGGTCACTTAGTAACTCTGAAAGTTCATCATAGCGAATAATAAAACTATCTAATTGATCAAACATACTTTTCTCCTTTATTTTCTCTTATAAGCGTTCTTCACCAGGATGGTTATAGTGATAGCGGCAAACTGGGTAATAGGCATCATTGCCTCCAATTTGAATTTGTTCCCCTGTATATACTGGAACTCCATCCACGACACGCATATTCATACTTGCTTTCTTATGACAATACCAACAAATCGTTTTAATTTCTTCGATTTTATCAGCATAAAGTAATAAGTATTTAGAGCCTTCGAATAATTCGTTTTGGAAATCATTCTTTAAGCCAAATGCCATTACTGGAATATTTAATTGGTCAACAATTCGAGCGAGCTCAAGAATGTGGTGTTTTGATAGAAATTGAGATTCATCAATCAAAATACAATAAGGTTTCACGGCTTGCCCTTCGACAATTTCGTAAATGGGTGTATCATCAAAAATCGGAATTGCTTCACGTCTGACTCCGATACGACTGGATACATACCCTACTTGGTCACGATCATCGATTGCACTCGTAAATAATAAAACCGGTTTATCTTGTTCTTCATAATTATGTGCAACCTTTAAAATTTCAATTGATTTTCCACTATTCATTGCACCATATTTAAAAAACAATTGTGCCACATTTATCCCTCCAATTGCTAAACTATACCTTTAATATCTTACGATAAATGGGTCCCTTTGTGCAAAGAAAAACCGTTATTTCAGGCGATTTAACACAAACAATTTTAATAAAATTTTAAAAACGTTTTTATAAACCACTTTTCATGAAAATATGCTACAATAGTGAAGAATCTTAATGGAAAGGATCGTCTACATTGAAACTTAGAACACAAGTTGCTTTAGGAGCCGGTAAATTTACTCGATGGGCTCTGAAAACTTTTACAAAAGGCGGTAGCAGCATGCCAGGGAAAGTGGCGCTCACTATCGATCCAAATATTTTAAAATCATTAGCTGAGAATTACGATGTCATCATCGTCAGCGGAACAAACGGAAAAACTTTAACAACTTCACTGATTGTTCAATTGTTAAAACAAAAATATCCAAATGTTTTAACGAACCCTACTGGAGCGAATTTGACTCAAGGGATTGTTTCAACGTTTTTAAACCACTCACCAAAGACTGGGGAGAAAAATATCGCTGTTCTTGAAGTGGATGAAGCGACGATTCGTCACATTACTCCATATATCGAACCAAAACTATTTGTCTTCACGAATATTTTCCGTGACCAAATGGATCGTTTTGGAGAAATTTATACAACCTATCAATTAATGCTAGAGGGTGCTGCTTTTGCACCAAGTGCAACGATTTTAGCAAATGGGGACGCTCCTATTTTTAATAGTGTGGATACTCCAAATCCTCGTGAATATTTCGGATTTAACCATACTGAAGATAGCGAAATGATGGCGCACTACAATACTGACGGTGTTCTTTGCCCTCATTGCCAATCAATCTTGCACTATAAGAGCATTACTTATAGCAACCTTGGAAAATACTATTGTCCGAAATGTGATTTCAAACGTCCTGAATTGAATTATGCAGTTACTGCACTAAATGAATTATCCTTAACCGGTTCTTCATTTGATATTGACGGCACAACTTTCCAAATCCCAATTGCAGGACTCTATAATATTTATAACGCATTAGCAGCCTACTCTGCTGCAAAATTCTTTGGTTTGTCTACTGAAGAAATCCAAGAAGGGTTCTCTAAAGCACAACGCGTTTTTGGTCGTCAAGAAACATTTAACGTTGAAGACAAAGAAGTGATGTTGAACTTAATTAAAAACCCAGTTGGATTTAACCAAATCGTCCAATTATTATCTTACGAAAAAGAAGCCTTTAGTTTAGGAGTTCTTTTAAATGACAACCCTGCCGATGGTCAAGATGTCAGCTGGATTTGGGACGGCGATTTCGAAGGTCTACATGCCTTAAATGCTGTCGACACTGCTATTAGTGGGATCCGTGTTGAAGACCTTGGTGTTCGTATGGAAGTTGCAGGCTTTGAAAACATGAAAGTCTTTCAAACAAATGCGGAATTAATCGATTGGATTCGCAAAGCTCCAACGAAGAAAGTCAATGTACTAGCAACTTATACTGCTCTACTCGACTTACGTAAAGACTTTGCCAAAGAAGGATACATTAAGGAAGGGATGAACGGATGAAATTAAGAATCTGTCATTTATACGGGAACTTAATGAATACGTATGGTGATAATGGGAATTTACTCATGTTGCAACACCGTGCGAAAAAATTAGGCTACGAAGTGGAAACTACTTTAATTAGTTTAGAAGAAGATTTTAATGCTGAAGACTTTGATATTGTAATGTTTGGTGGCGGGCAAGACTACGAACAAACTGTTGTAGCTAAAGACCTTCAAACTAAAAAAGAAGCCCTCATCCAATACATTGAAGATAACGGTGTTGTCGTTGCGATTTGTGGTGGATTCCAATTACTTGGCCGCTACTACGTGAACGCAAGCGGAGAGCACCTAAACGGTATTAGCGCTATTGACGTTTATACCAATGGTCAATTTCCAAGTCGCTTAATTGGTGATATTGAAATCGTTAATGAAGAATTTGGTGAAACCTATTTAGGATACGAAAACCATATCGGTAGAACGTATCTTGGTAAAAATATGAAGCCACTCGGTAAAGTAGTAAAAGGATACGGAAATAACGAAGAAGATCATGTCGAAGGATGTCATTATAAGAATGTATTTTGCTCATACTTCCACGGTCCAATCTTAGTCAGAAACCAACACTTGGCTGACCGTATCATCGAAACAGCTGCCCAGCGACAACGTTCAAAAAATGTATAAACAAAAGACCCGTGTAGCAAAAATGTTACACGGGTTGTTTTTTCTCTAAAAATTACTTTGCATCAGGATAAACTGAAATTTGACGCCCTTCTTTTTTCCATTGCGCAAATTCTGCTGCAGCTGTAAATAATACGTCTGTTGAAGAGTTCAATGCTGTCTCACAAGAATCTTGTAGCACACCGATAATGAACCCTACTCCAACAACTTGCATTGCGATATCATTTGAAATACCGAATAAGCTACAAGCTACAGGGATTAATAAAAGTGAGCCCCCAGCAACACCTGAAGCGCCACAAGCAGCAATCGTTGAAAGGACACTTAGAATTAATGCAGTTAAGAAATCCACTTGAATCCCTAATGTATTCACGGCTGCTAACGTTAGAACTGTAATTGTAATTGCAGCCCCAGCCATGTTAATTGTAGCTCCAAGCGGAATCGATACGGAGTAGCTATCTTCGTCTAACCCTAAGTCTTTACATAGTTGCATATTCACTGGAATATTTGCTGCAGAACTACGAACAAAGAATGCTGTTACTCCACTTTCTTTCAAACAACGAAATACGAGCGGAAATGGATTTTCACGAATCATGAAGTACACAATCGCTGGGTTTACAACCAAAGCAACGAAGAAAATACTTCCTATAAGAACAAGGATTAATCCACCATAGTTTGCGAATACTCCTACTCCATTTTCAGATACTGTCGTAAATACGAGTCCCATAATACCAATTGGTGCAAAACTAATCACAATTTTAACGACGTGACTTGTCGCATCCGCTACTTGGCCTAAAATATTTTTTACAGATTCATCTGCTTTTCTAAATGCCATCCCGAATAATACTGCCCAAGAAAGGATACCAATGTAGTTACCGGAAATAATTGCATTGACTGGATTATCAACAATTTTTAAAATGAGTGATTGTAACACTGATGCGATTCCTTCTGGTGCAGTTACTTCTGTTGAACTTTCTCCAAGTGTCAATGTGATTGGAAAGGCAAAACTTGCGATTACTCCGATTAGAGCTGCGGCAAATGTACCGAATAAATATAAAATCACGATGGATTTCATATTTGTTTCATGACCGTCTTTATGCTGTGCGAGTGCACTCATAACGATGAAGAAAACAAGTAATGGTGCAATTGCCTTTAATGCATTTACAAATACTGTTCCTAGTATTCCAAAAACTGTAAACTGTGGCAGAGTGATTCCAAATAAAATCCCAACTCCCATCCCGATAATAATTTGATTGATTAAACTTAAACTTTTAATTTTATCTACAAACTGCTTCATACCTTCCCTCTATTCTCTTTCAATATAGCGACTATAATACACAAGTTAAAGTGATTCTGTCAATTATTTTCCATATATTAAGAACATTTGCTTTTGTTTGGAAGACACTTTTGCTCATCTATTATCTTCTTAACGATAACAATTATACGCGTTTTTTTGCTTAAAATCTAGGTTATAAAAGAATCCACTGAATAGAAAACAAATAGGTCCATAAAGCACTTATACTAATAAAAGGAGTAAACGGAATTTTAGCACGAAGAACTGTATTTCTGGTAAAAAATAACCAAATAATGGCAACTCCACCACCAATAACAAAAGAAAGCAACCCAATATAAAGAATCTGATTTACTGAGAAATAAGCACCCAATGCAGTGAGATAGTAAACATCTCCCATTCCAAAAACTTCTTCCTTCCAGAGCCATTTTCCACCAAAATAAACAATCATGTAGAATATAAAACCGATTGTCATTGAAACGAATGAAGCCTCTATCATCTCTACTCTTTGAATAAAGCCAACACACCATAAAATGATGAGAATTCTTAAATCCACTTCATACGAATCTACGTCCATTAACGCTATCAAAATACAAACGCAACAGAAAAAATAACCAATCCACTCTGTCGGCCCCTTCAAGCAGGCTACTAAAATAAATATTATAGAAAAGAGTACTTCTACTAAGAAGTAGCGAATAGATATCCTTTTCTTACAATAACGACACTTCCCTTTTAAGCATAAAAATGAAACTAATGGAATTAAATCAACCTCTCTTAATGTATGTCGGCAATGGGGACAATACGATCTCCCATGAATAAACCCTTCTCCTTTACTAAGTCTCACGCTAACAACATTCGTAAAACTACCCATAATTGCACCTAATACACCCATCCATAAATACAGCATAAAAAAACCTCCCTTACTAAACATTACGTTTTGTAAGAGAGATTTGGTTTTAATTATCTTCAGTGATAACGACTTCGACAGATTCTTCTACTGTCTCTTCTGGAGTGTAATACAAACCAGAATAGTCTTTATACCAAGCAAAGAAGTGTGTTACAAATACTTTAACTACTGCATAAAGAGGTACTGCAATTAACAATCCAGTTAGTCCATACATTTTACCAGCAGCTAATAAGATTACTATAATCGTTACTGGATGCATCTTCAATGAAGAGCCGAGGATTAATGGTTGTAATAAACGGCTTTGGGTTAATTGCTCAATAACATATATTAATAACACTTGTAAGGCTAGTGAGGGATTTGTTACGAAGGCAATGATAAGAGCAATAGTTAATCCAATAATAGAACCGATGTACGGAATAATTGTTAATAATCCCGCAATCATCCCAATTGTGACCCCATATGGTAATGCAATGATTGAATACCCAATCATATATATCACACCAACGCAAGTGGCTACTAGGATTTGTCCACGAATGTATGAGCTAACTTGTTGATTCATTTCATGTAACATCACGCTAATTTTATGACGTGAACGAGTCGGGAATAATCGTGTAATCGAAGGAATGACTTTATTTCCATCTTTCAATAAATAATAAAGAATAACAGGCATTGTCATCAGTGTAATAACGATATCCCCTACGATTCCAAATACACTACCAATACCACTAAACGTTAGATTTAAGACACCATTTAGTCGATCTGTTAACGATTGGATAAAATCCATATTAATTGTATTAAATTGTTCCTGTAGTGCAGCGAACCAACTTGATTGCATAAATGTTTCAACTTGGTCACTAATGATTTGATAGTAAACCGGTAATTGTGATACCAAATCGAGTAATTGCTTCTGAATAATCGGCACAAGGCTTGTTACCGCCATGATAAATAGGAAAATAACTCCTAACATCACCGCTAAAATTGCAATACCCTTTGGTACTTTTTTACTCACTAAAAAATCATAAACGGGTTTTACTAAGTAGTAAACCACTGCCCCGCAAGCAACAGGTACTCCGATTGCTGAAATAAATCCTTTAATCGGATTAAATAAATACGATGTTTGCGAGAATAGAATCAAGTTAACAAGGAGCAATAATAAAATAAGTAATCCTGTCACTAATTGATTATCTAAAAACCATTTCCAAAACCATGTCTTCCCTTGGTTTTCAGGTCTATTATCCATAAAATTCCTCCTTATCACACTTTCTTCTAGTGTATCATATTTTTAGCCGCTATGATTAACATTTGATTAGATTTTAGAAAAAATTGTATAATTATTTTATCTTGTGATTCGGAGGGAATCGTATGAAAGAAAAATTTTATTTAGGAACCTATACAAAACGCGATAGTAAAGGAGTCTACTCTGTCCTCCTTAATAAAGAAACAGAGACG
Organism: uncultured Streptococcus sp.; assembly: GCA_963540995.1. Lineage (GTDB taxonomy): Bacteria > Bacillota > Bacilli > Lactobacillales > Aerococcaceae > Granulicatella. The sequence continues at coordinate 3,626 of CAUTST010000020.1, read as the reverse complement.
CTAGAAGCTCTCACACTAGAAGCATCTATCGATAATCCAACTTACCTATCCTATTCAAAAGCCGACCACTTATTATTTGCTGTTGGCAAAGGTGAAGAACTATGCGGAATATCAGCACAGGATGCACAATTTTCTCCATTAGTCCCTTTAGCAAATTACGACGACCAACAAGCGGTCCCTTGCTATATTCGTTATCACGAAAAAACTGGAGATGTTTTGACAGCCAATTATCACGGAGGATTCGTGGAATTATACCACTATGATAAAGATGCGAATGCTTTTACTTTCGTAGATAAAAAATTCCACACTGGGTCAAGCATCCATGCAAACCAAACTTCTCCACACGTTCACTACACAGATTTCACACCAGATGAAAAATGGATTGTTGTTTGCGATCTCGGAATCGATACTGTATTTACGTATAAACGTACAGAAACTGGATTAGAGAAGGTTGCACAATATCAGACGAAAGCAGGTAGTGGTCCTCGCCATGTAACCTTCCATCCAACGCTTCCTATCGCTTATCTGATTTGCGAACTGGATGCTACAGTTGAAGTGCTCTCTTACGATAAAGAAAATGGGACATTTACGAACCTAGACAAGATTGCCTTAACAACTAAAGACCAACAAGCATGGGGTGGCGCTATTCATATCACTCGAAACGGACGTTTTGTGTATGCCTCAAACCGTGGTTTTGACGCGATATACACGTTCTCAGTCGATCCAACAGACGGACTACTGACTCTGGTACAAACAACCGACAGTTATGGTTTAGTTCCACGTGATTTCCATTTAAGTAGTGATGAATCTTATATCGTTGTCGGACACCAAGAATCTGATAATTTAACTTTATTCAAGCGCGACTTAGAAACTGGCGAACTCACACTTCTTCAAAAAGATTTCTATGCACCAGAAGTTGTTTGTGTCGTTCCGCAGTAAAAATTTACAGCCTCTTCTCTTTTGGAAGAGGTTTTTTCTTGTTTATTGTGGTAATCCTTGCCAGAAAGCAGTATAATCGTTGTTAGCAGACTTTATAAAGGAGTGGAAAAATGATTAATCTTATCGATATTATTAAAGCTATTATTTTAGGGATTGTCGAAGGCGTTACTGAATGGCTACCAATTAGTAGTACAGGTCACTTAATTTTAGTGAACGAAATTATTCAATTAGACGTATCTGCTGAATTCCAAGAAATGTTCAATGTTGTGATTCAATTAGGTGCCATCATGGCAGTTGTCATTATATATTTCAACAAATTAAACCCATTTGCTAAAAGTAAAAACCGTAAAGAGTTTATCGAAACCATTAGTCTTTGGAAAAAGGTAATTATCGGATGTATCCCTGCTGTGATTCTAGGATTCATTCTTGACGACTTTATGGCAGACTACTTCAACAAACCAATCGTTATTGCATTAGCCCTAATCGTTTATGGGGTTGCATTCATCTATATCGAACGTGCTCACAAAAATGTCGAACCAAAAATTAATGACTTTAAAGAATTAGACTTCATGACAGCCATTAAAATTGGTCTTTTCCAATGTTTAGCACTTGTACCAGGTACTAGCCGTTCTGGTTCAACAATCCTAGGTGGCTTACTAGTTGGAACAAGCCGTTCAATTGCAACTGAATTCTCATTCTTCATGGGGATTCCAATCATGTTCGGTGCGAGTGGATTAAAATTATTAAAATTCGGGTTCCACTACACATTAGCTGAATTCGTGATTTTATTAGTCGGATCTGTCGTTTCATTTGTTGTTTCTCTATTTGTAATCAAGTTCTTATTGAGATACATCAAACAACACGACTTCCAAGCATTCGGTTGGTACCGAATCGCTCTTGGGATTATCGTTCTCGGAAGCTTATTCTTCAAATAATATCAAAGCTGGTTTTGATATGTACCCCCTTTTACTGGACAAACCAGTAAAGGGGGTACATATCAGAATCCAGCTTTTTCTTTTTGCCCAATTTCGGGTATAATAGAACTATTCAATTAAGAAAGAAGGATACTATGTCACTACTCTATGTCGGAATTGGTGGTGCCATTGGAGCAATTTTAAGGTATTTATTATCACAGCTTCCACTGCAGCATGCTCTTCCAATTAAAACACTGTTTATTAACTTATTAGGTTCGTTTGTCATTGGCTTTTTAAGTGCCAAATTTCAACAATCTCACTGGTTCGAAGGCGACCAACTTCTTTTAATCACAGGTGTTTGTGGTGGCTTTACAACCTTTTCCACATTTAGCTTAGAGTCTCTTCAATTGATTCAAAATGGAGATACTCCACTCGCTATTTTATATATGGCCATTAGTTTAGTAGTCGGACTTCTTTGTGTAGTATTCGGATATTTTCTTGGCCACGCTTCATTTTAAAATAGCATTTTTATAAGAAACGGTTTACAATAGATATAAGAACAAGAACGGAGGTCGTTTTATGACGAAAAAAGGTGTAACATTGTATTTCATGAGACATGGAGAAACCATCTTTAACCGCTACAATCGTATGCAAGGATGGTCAGATACTCCTCTAACAAAAGAAGGACGCCTAGATGCTATTCGTTCTGGTTTAGGAATGAAAGACGTTCATTTTGATGCGGTCTATACAAGTGACTTAAGAAGAACTATCGAAACTGCTCAACTTTTCCTTAGAAATCATCCGAACCGTGAAAACCTCACGATTGAAATGATGCCTGAATTCCGCGAAGTATTCTTTGGAAGTTTAGAAGGAAAAGATGCTGGTGAACTTTGGGGTGAACTCTACAAGAAATTACAACGCAATTTTGATGATTTAGGTGGACGTAACATCCAAGAAGAATTAAACGGATTAAAAGAATTAGATCCCGACCATCTCGGAGAAAACTTTATGGAATTTTGGTTACGTGTAGAACAAGGGTTATTAAAAATAATCAATAAACACCGTGATCAAAACCAAAATATTCTGATTGTAAGTCACGGAATTACGATAAGAAATATGCTTCATGAACTGATTCCTGATTTCCAACTATCAGAATTAATCGGGAATGCCTCTATCAATATCGTTGAATATTCAGATGGTAAATTCCACTTAAAAGCACTTAACCAAACAAACCACTTTGTTCTTCGTAAAGAAGCTAAAGAAGAACCTTATGTAATGCTTCCAACTAAAATGCATGATTAATAAAGGTTTGCATGTATAACTAAACTTTGTTACAATGAGAGTCTAGGCGTAGGTCTAGGCTTTTATTTATACGGGGTCGTTACGGATTCGACAGGTATAGGTTGAGCTTTCAATGCATTCCGTAGGTTACGTCTACGTAAAAACGTTACAGTTAAATATAACTGACAAACAACAAACAAACACTTTAGCTTTCGCAGCTTAATAACTGCTAGCTAAGATCTGTCCGGCATCGCCCATGTGCTCGGGTCCAGGTCCTATAACCAGTGGGATACGATTCACTTTTCCGTCTGTCTAAGTGAATAAGAGATTATCAGGCTAGCTTAAGATGATGCTTGTTTATCAGCTAATCGGTAGCGAAACTTAAATAGATAAACTATGAATGTAGATTTGATTGTGTCGATATACTTGGACAGGGGTTCGACTCCCCTCGGCTCCATTTTTTAGCGTTTCCTAACGTTGTATAGCGTTTCA
>CAUTST010000019.1:0-29013 GCA_963540995.1 uncultured Streptococcus sp. | reverse complement strand
CCCCCTCTAAAGTAGTTTACTTTTTTTAGTGTCTACTTTAGAGGGAGCATATCAATTGGTACCAGGAGCAGTGTTTGTTTTAATGTAAGACTTTGTTTAAGAAGCTTTGAGTACGTTCGTTTTGTGGGTTGCCAAACACTTCCTCAGGAGTTCCTTCTTCGATGATATAACCACCATCCATGAAGATAACGCGATCGCTAACCTCACGCGCAAATCCCATCTCGTGAGTTACCACAACCATCGTCATCCCTTCTTTAGCTAGGTTTTGCATTACTTCTAATACATCCCCAACCATCTCAGGGTCAAGTGCAGAAGTTGGTTCATCGAATAATAACATCTTCGGTTTCATTGCAAGCGCACGGGCAATGGCCACACGTTGTTTTTGACCACCTGAAAGAGATTTAGGAGAGACATTCGCTTTATCTGCAAGACCAACCATGCCAAGGAGTTCCATCGCATGTTCAGTTGCAGCTTCTTTCGTCTCACGTCCTAATTCGACAGGAGCTAAAATGATATTTTCTAGAACGCTTAGGTGAGGAAAGAGGTTGAAGTGTTGGAACACCATTCCGATTTCCTCACGAACTTTATTTAAGTTTGTTTTTTTGTCTGTTAAATCATAGCCATCGATGATGATGTGACCACTATTGATTTCTTCAAGACGGTTTAAGCAACGTAGGAAAGTGGATTTACCAGAACCTGAAGGCCCGATAATACAAACCACTTCGCCTTCCTCAATAGAAAGGTCGATGGATTTTAATACTTCTAAGTCGCCATATTTCTTTTGAATTTTTTGAACTTCGATAATAGCCATTATTTTAAATTCCTTTCTAAGTGAGCTGATAGTTTCGTTAATAGAACGATCACGATTAAGTACATTACGCCGACGATTAACCACATTTGACTTGATTGTAAGTTACGAGCGATGATGACTTTACCTGTTTGTGTTAATTCGGCAATACCGATAACTGAAAGGATAGAAGTATCTTTCAATGTAATCACAAATTGGTTAATGAATGAAGGGACCATAATGCGAATTGCTTGCGGTAAGATGACTTTTCTCATGCTTTTTGAATATGGAAGCCCTAAACTCATGCAGGCCTCGTATTGACCTTTATCAACGGCTTGGATACCACCACGGATAATCTCAGCAATATAAGCGGAAGCATTCAAGCTGAGGGTGATGACACCTGCTACGAATGGTTGCATCGTAATATTAAATGCTTGTGGAATTCCAAAGTAAATGAAGAATGTTAAGACGATTAAAGGAACACCACGGATGATGTCGATGTAAAATCCTGCGATTGCTTGTACGATAGTACTTTGGCTAGTTTTCATTAATCCGAAGATAATACCGATTAAACTTGCGAAGATTAAAGCAACAACGGTTAAGACAATTGTATTCCATAAACCAGTTGCAAGAGTGCTCCAGTTTGTTTTAATCAAACCTAGAATGCTTGTTGATTCAGTATTTTCACTAGCGTTCGTAGTATATTTTGCAATAATTTCATCGTATTTGCCGTTTTCTTTTAGTGTTTTCAAACCGTTGTTGAAGGCAGTGATCAATTCAGCATTCTCACCTTTATTTACAGCAACACCATATTCTGTTTTGTTTTCGTTATGATCTGTCATTTTTAAAGGTAAGTTGTTTGCGGTAATCGAGTAAGCCAGTACTGGATAGTCTTCGAATAATGCATCACTGTTACCAACCATAACATCTTGATACATACTTGATGAATCTTCGAAGGTTGTGATTGTAAATCCATATTGATTCTTGATTGATTCTGCATAAGTAGCACCTTGTGTTCCTAATTTAACAGCGACATTTTTACCTTTTAAATCAGAAAGAGATGTGATTTCAGAGTTTTTAGAAACTGCCATCCCAATTCCGCTCTCATAGTAACTATCTGTGAAGTCAAATTTTTGTTTACGTTCATCCGTAATTCCCATACCAGCCATCACAGCATCTACTTGACCAGATTCTAATGCTTGTACGGCAGCATTGAAGCCAAGTGGTTTGAATTCTACTTCGAAGCCTTCAGCCTCTGCAATGCTCTTCATTAATTCAATATCAATTCCGACATATTCACCATTTGTATCTTGGTACACAAATGGAGCAAATGTAGTATCTGTTGCGATTACATATTTTTTAGTTTCTGCTTTAGCAGTTGTTGTCGGAGAAACGAGGGATAGAAGAGTCATCAATAGAGTGACTAGAACAGCTCCCAGACTAAATTTTTTAATGTTCATACATATTCCTCCAAATCTACTTTACGTATAAGCTTTTTCCATTATATGGAAGTTTTTCTGAAAATGCAAAAATCTAGTCTCATCCCATGTTACATTTTATGACATCGAGTTTGCTGTATAAAAAATCTCCCTTCTCAAAGGAAGAGAAGAGAGACGTTATTATTTTTCTTGTTCGAGGACACGCCAAATCGCTTTTGCCACACCGCTGTTAACATTGGTGTCTGTTACAAAGTCGGCAATGGCCTTTACTTCATCGGGAGCATTTCCCATGGCTACACCGATTCCAGCATCACGAATCATTGAAACGTCATTGAAGTTATCACCGATGCCAAACACTTGCTTCATTGATAAGCCAAGTGTTTTCGCATAGTGAGCAACCGCGATGCCTTTTTGAGCATCTTTATGATTGATTTCCAAATCCGTAATAAATGCAGAAGTTACGACAAGGTTCGGATGAGCTTTGTCGATGTGCTCACGGACTGGTTTGAAGAAGGTTGGACCGTCATCATGAGAGACGATGATTTTGAACACCTTAATTTCTGGAATCGATAGGACTTCTTCGGCAGTAGTCACATCGGTTGCCTCTAGAAGGATTTTTAGCTGTTTAATTTCCTCTTTCAATTGTTCAGGTGATAGATTATTTCTTTCGGCCTTTTTTCGTTCAATCACTTTGTTGATAAAGAGAGCATAGTTTTTTCTAAAGTTTCCTTCAGAAGTCACGAGCTGCCAGTCTAAGTCAATCGAATCGAAGTAATCTAATAGAGTATAGACAGTATCGTGTGGAATCGTTACTTCCCAAATAATGTCATGATTTTTGTTAAAAATTTGAGCCCCATTCATGGCGATGACAGGAAGGTGTAACTCCGCTTGTTCTAAAGCGAAATTTGCTTGTAAGTAATCTCTTCCTGTACAAACGATGAAATGTTTCCCCATCTTTTGTAACTTGCGAATCGCTTGGACATTATTTTTATGAATCTCTACATGATTTGTAAGGAGAGTTCCGTCCATATCGGATGCAAATAATTCAATCATAGCAGATTCCTTCTATTTCATTTCTTTTAAATGCGTTTGTAATGTTTGAATTTTATCTTGAATGCGTCTGAAGCGCGGTTTGTTTTCAAGTTGGAATTTTGTTACTTCTTCTTGGATCGCATTTACAACTTCCATCGTTTGTGGAACGATGGTTTCTTGAATTTCTTGGATTCCTCTTTGAAGGGTGGCTTTACCCGTATTAATCACAGAAACGTCCTGTGTCACTTCTTGAATTTCTTTTGACAAGATCTCGCGGTTTTCCTTTCCGCTTCTTGGGTTGTTTAGTAGGGCAACGGCACCACCGATAACACTACCGAAAATAAAACCTTTTAGAAATTTACTCATAGCCTATGCCTCCATTTTTTCACGAATTGCTTTTGCAATGTCTGCTAACACTTCTGAACTTGGGTTTGTTGGTTGCCATTTTAATCCAAAACCATCTTCTTTTGTATATCGTGGAATTAAATGGATGTGAGAGTGGAAGACACTTTGGTAAGCCAATTCACCATTGTTACTTAAAATATTTAAACCTTTGATGTCAGGATTTGAGGCTTGTACTGCGCGAGCAATTTTTGGAATACGCGCAAATACTGCGCTTGCTAAGTCTTCGTCATATTCGAAGATATCCGCTACGTGTTTTTTGGGAACGACAAGGGTATGTCCAGGTGTTACTTGCGAAATATCTAAGAAAGCAAGAACTACGTCATCTTCATACACGATATGTGCTGGAATTTCTTTGTTAATAATTTTGTCAAAAATACAATTTGTCATGGTGTTTCCTCCTTGAATATGTACCTCTATGGTATCAAAAAACGGCGTAAAATGAAAGGCTGGAAGCAGTTGTTGTTCATTGCATTTTGTTGGAACAACGCCTAAAATATCAAAATGAAAGTGAGGAGTCTTCACGAAGAGAAAATTAGATGCATTATGCGATTATTGCTATTGCCATAACCGTTTTAGTTTTAGAGATTCATACACCTACATCCATGGAGGATATGTGGCAGTTTGTAAAAGAAATTTTTTTATTTGCTCAAAGTTTTGTTGTCATTGCGAACTTTTGGTTTGAACGCTCTCAGTTTTTGGGTCGCTCAAAACAAATTACGTTCTCGATTTAGTAGCTCACTTAGGAATCTGTCTCGTACCGCTTTTTACAAAGTTCCTTTTTAGTTTTGAGGATAGAATTGTTTCTGTACTTGCCTATGGAATTTTGATTGCTATTATTTCAGTATTAATTGATATTGAAAACTATTTTGTGTTGAGACAAGCATTAGAAGAAGCAAACTATGAAAGAATGGATGAAATGCTTACGGTGTTCAAACGATTCCATATTCGTTCTTATTTAAATACAGTAATTATTTTAGGGTTATCCTTTGTGATTCCGTACATCGTGATATACTTCTATTTATTAATACCGATTACGAAATTTTTATCTCGTTTTAAAGTTGAAAATGATTGCTTGCTTTTTGTTGATGAAGATTTAGTTGTATTTTCGGATAAAGTATTAGGCAAATTGGAAGAGGGCCGATTAAGACGGGGTAGCATGGAATAAAGAATAGAGAAGTAGTATTAAGTGTGAAAGGCGGTTAAACAGCGTCCTTTCACACTTTTTTTGGTTTATGGTATAATGAGTCGAATAGTTAGATAGGAGAATCTATATGACACTACAATTAAACAAAGTGACTGCAGGGTATACGAAAGTTCCTGTGATTACGGATATCACTTTTGAGGTGAACCCAGGAGAAATTTGTGGGCTTATCGGGCTAAATGGTGCCGGTAAGAGTACAACGATTAAAACAATTATTGGACAGCTCACACCATTTAGTGGAAGAGTGGAAGTGGAGAAATTGAGCATCCTCGAAAATCAACGTGGCTATCGTCAATCGATTGCGGTGATTCCGGAAAGCCCAGTTCTATATGAAGAATTGACGTTTAGAGAGCATATTGAATTTGTTGCACGCTCATATAATCAAATGAACGAAGAAACAATGAAACATGCAATGGAGCTTGTGGAAGCATTTCGTCTTACAAAGCAATTGGATTGGTTTCCAGCGTATTTTTCAAAAGGGATGAAGCAAAAAGTATTAATCGTTTGTGCATTAATGCTTGACGTACCCGTCTATGTGGTTGACGAACCCTTCTTAGGACTTGACCCACTTGGGATTCGCACCTTACTTCGAGTGTTGAAAGAGAAAAAGGAACAGGGTGCAGCGATATTAATGTCCACGCACGTGTTGGATACTGCCGAGAAATATTGTGATCGCTTTATTGTGTTACACGAAGGAAAAGTGATTGCTCAAGGCGATATTGAAGGGCTACGTGCTGCTAGTGATGTGGAAGAAACATCACTTGAAGAAATCTATTTTGCATTGACGACAGGGGACGATGCCCATGAATAGTGCAGAGGTTTTTGAGGCTCGAGTAAGAAAATATCAAAAGAAAAGCATGAAGTATATGCGTTATGTACTGAATGACCATTTCTTGATTGTCTTATTTTTCTTATTCGGTTTTATCATGGTGCAATACTCAAGCTGGATTCAAACGATTCGTGTATTAGAATTGCCGCTATTAGGCTTGTTAAGCGTATTATTGGCGAGTATTCCATTCTTCGGGGGTGTAGCAACATTACTCGAACCAGCAGATGGAATCTTTTTATCGGTAGTAGGACAAGACTTTAAGGCGTATTTACAAAAGGCTATTCGTCGTAGTTGGATGTTTCCGTTACTTGTGATGCTGGCTTCAACTGGAATTGTCTTTCCGATTGTAGCTCAAGCATACGGCACGAATATGAGTATGTTTGTAAAATTATTCCTTTTGCAAGTTTTCTTCAAAGACTTATTATTCCGTTGTACGAAATATTCTTACCGTGGAGTACTTCATTTTACATGGATAGAAAAAATGGGTATTTACATGATTCCAGTCGTGAACTTCTTTGGAATGTTTTTATGGATTTCTGAAGGTTGGTCCATGGTATTAATAGTTATTCCAGTACTTCTAAGTATCTTTGTTGAACAGTATTATGGGAAAGTGGCTTTTGTATATCGCTTTGATGTAATGATTGAGTCGGAATTAGAAAGACAACAAAGGATTTATCGTTTATTTGCCTTATTTGTAGATGTGCCAATGGTGCATAAAGTGCAATCGTATCGTCGCTCTTATCTAGATAGTGTATTGAAGATGCTTGTTGGGAAAAATCCAAGCGGCCATCGCTATTTGGTGAGTCGTACGGTCATTCGTACAAGCCAATATATGAGCTTATTGTTGCAGTTGTCAGTGATGAGTTTTGTGGTAGCCTTATTCTCGCAACCGTATTATTGGAATTTTATCGTAAATGTCTTGTTGATGATGCTTCTAGGTTTTCAACTGGTTGGCGTCATTCAAAGTGCGAATACACAAAACAGTCATTTTGCTTCCTTAGTGGATAGTAATACACGTCTCAAAGATAACTTATCAGTGTTGATGATGACGATGATTGCTTCTGGAATTGTTGTGGGATTTTCTTCAGCGATTGGGATGCGTGAATGGATTGGTCTTGTAGGAGTTCTCTTCTATCCGATTTTCGGAGTTTTATTTACACAATTTTATTTACGGTATCGATTCCTTAAGAAGAGAAGAAAAGTTTAAGATTGTAGGCTAAAAGTAACACACAAACTTGACTCAAATGGCATAAAACCATACAATAAAAGAATAGATTTATTAGAGGAAACAGAATTTGTCGTTAGGGATGGAATAGATGGAATATAACATGGACTCAGGATGGGATCTCCGTCCAATTGGTGGGGACACCGGTCAAGCGTACATGGGAGTTAAAGACCATGAACGTGTATTTCTAAAGAGAAATGCTTCACCGTTTTTAGCGGTGCTATCGGGTGAAGGTATCACTCCTAAGTTAATATGGACCAAACGTGCGGGTAATGGTGATGTCATTACAGCTCAAGAATGGTTGTCTGGCAGATCCCTCACTAAGGAAGAGATGGGTTCCGTCGAAGTCATTGAGCTGTTAAAACAGATTCACCAATCCCCAAATCTTTTACAAATGTTACAACAAATTCAAGGTGAAGAGTATAGTACTCAAAAATTCATCGATGAATATTTAAATAATTTACAGTCAGGCTTACAAACTCACCGTTTCTTAAACGAAGTATTAAATTACTTAATTGAAACAATTCCGCTTGTGAGTGAAGTTGGGAAAACCGTTTGTCACGGAGACCTTGATCGTCGTAACTTTATGTTATCTGAAGACGAAAAGCTTTATCTTGTCGACTGGGAAATGGTTCGCCTTGCCGATCCGGTTTCTGATTTGACAATGATCTTGACGCAATACATTCCTGTTCATCAATGGGGTGAATGGCTTGATATGTATGGATTACAACTGTCTACAAATATTTATCAACGAATTGAATGGTATGCCTTAATGAATTGCTTGAATTATATTAAGAAAACGCACTTCGAGGGACGTTACCTTGAAATGAATGAGAAAATTCTTTTAGTGAAGTCGATTTACAATAATCGTATTGGAAAAACCACAGAAGAATAGACAGGAGTTAGACATTGAGATTAAGAAATAAACCTTGGGCAAAAGATGCTTTAGCCTCTCACCCAGAAATGGTCATCCAAGATCCAGCGCAATGGAAGGGAAGATGGCACGAACGTTTTGGTAATAACAATCCAATCCATATTGAAATTGGTTCTGGGAAAGGCCAATTCGTGAGCGGTATGGCTCGTCAAAACCCCAATATTAACTATATTGGAATTGAAATTCAAGAAAGCGTCCTAGTTGTCGCACTTGAAAAAGCTCTTGCAGCAGATGTTCCAAACTTACAATTATTACATGTGAATGGTGGACAAGTAACAGACTACTTCGAAGATGGAGAAGTAGACCAAATTTACTTAAACTTCTCGGATCCATGGCCAAAGAAACGTCATGCAAAACGTCGCTTGACTCATGAAAGTTTCTTAGTAGGATATGAAAAAGTATTACCACCATTTGGAGAATTACACTTTAAGACAGATAACCGCGGATTGTTTGAATACAGCCTTGCTTCATTCTCACAATTTGGACTTGTGTTAAAACAAGTTTGGTTAGATTTACATCAAGTGGAATTTCCAGGAAATGTGATGACAGAATATGAAGAGAAATTTTCAGCAAAAGGTCATCCGATTTATCGTGTGGAAGTGATTTTCCCACAAGAAAGAAAAGCTTTTAAACAACCTGAATAACAAGTAAAGGAGCCTGATTCATATGGAATCAAAAAATAGTTACAAAGGCGCGAGCTTCCTTCTAGCAGTAGGAGCTGTTATTGGGGCATGGGCCGCTTCAAAATGGTTTGAACGTAGAAACGTCAACGGAGATGTTATTGTTCAAAATGTACGTAAATTATTTCAAGTCGTAGGGACCATCGAAGGCTCTTGGATTGAAATGGAACCTGTATTCGTGGATAGCCCAGAATTTTATGGGGAAGTTTATTATGGTGGGGTTACTCGCAAGGAAGATGATGAACTTGTCCAATATGAATTTTATGCAGATGCCAAAACAGGAGCCGTTATTGATTTATACAGAATTGGATAATCAAAGAAAGCTGGAGTTCCTCCAGCTTTTGGCGCGTTTATAAGATATTTTAAAGTGCAGGAAAGAAGAGGATACAATGGAAGCTCATACAGAACAATTAATTAAAATGTTAACAGAAATGAAAGGGACAAGTGGGCATGAAGGCCGTATTCGCGACTTTATGAGAAGCGAATTAACACCTTTAGTAGACCGTATTGAACAAGACGGCTTAGGTGGAATTTTTGGAGTTCGTGATAGCAAAGAAGAAGATGCACCTCGCATTATGATTGCAGCACATATGGACGAAGTTGGATTCATGGTGACAAATATTACTCCAAACGGGATGTTCAAAGTAAGTCCTTTAGGAGGATGGAACCCATACGTAGTTTCAGCGCAACGTTTTACGTTATTAACACGTAAAGGCGACTACCCAATTATTTCTTCTTCCATTCCACCACATCTTTTACGTGCTGCAGGTGGTCAACAACCAGCAGTGAAAGTAACGGATATTTTATTCGATGCAGGGTTTACTTCACGCGAAGAAGCGCTTGAATATGGCTGCCGTCCTGGTGATACAATCGTTCCAGACGTAGAAACCATTTGGACTGCGAATAAGAAACGCATGATTTCTAAATCATGGGATAACCGTTACGGATGTACAGTGGTTCTTGAAGCGTTAAAAGCTGTTAAAGATGAGGAATTACCAAATACATTAATCGCTGGAGCAAATGTTCAAGAAGAAGTCGGATTACGTGGAACGGGTCCAAGTGTGACGAAGTTCAATCCTGATTTGTTCTTTGCCGTAGACTGTTCAGCAGCAGATGATATTAGCGGGTCAAAAGAAACATTTGGGCACTTAGATCAAGGATTCTTATTACGTATTTTAGACCCAGGTATGGTGACTCTTCCTCGTATGAAAGAATTCTTAGAGGACACTGCGTTAACACATAACATTCCGTTCCAATACTTTGTTTCTCAAGGTGGAACAGATGCTGGTAAAGCACACTTAATGAATCAAGGAGTTCCGAGTGCTGTTATTGGAGTATGTGCTCGTTATATCCATACACATCAAACAATGTTCTCCATTCGTGACTACGAAGCAGCACGTGAAATGGTCATCCAAACCATCCATGCGTTAGACCGTAGCACAGTGAACACTATTTTAGATGGAAGAACAAATTAATGTTAAAGAGGTAAATTTATGTGGTTAAGTTTTTATAATAATAAAGGAATCGGCGATACGTTATTATTAACAAGCGGCTTAGCTAGTCGTTATGACGTTGACTATGAGAAAAAAGGAAATGTGACTCAAGTCTTTGTTCGTGAGTCAAAAGAAGTTCTAGGATATAATATAGAAAAGATTTCTGAAGTGATTTCATTTGAAGAAGATGGACAACAAATCTTAACGCCCGAGCAACAAGAAGTTGTGAAAGGCTTAATTGAAAAAGCTGGATTTGATGTTTCTTCTTTAGATTTAACACCTGAAGATGCACTCGTTGTTGGATACGTTGAAAGTTGCGTGGATCATGAAGATTCTGACCACCTACACGTTACAATGACACGAGTTAGTGACTCTGAAGTGTTACAAATCGTCTGCGGAGCACCAAATGTAAAAGCTGGACAAAAAGTTGTCGTTGCAAAACCTGGTACAGTAATGCCAAGTGGCGCTATTATTTGGGCAGGTGAATTACGTGGTGTTGCAAGTTACGGAATGCTTTGCTCAGCGCGTGAATTAGGATTAGAAAATGCACCTGCGAAAAAAGGAATCTTAGTATTAGATGATGCGACTCCAGTAGGAACGCCATTTAAATCATTAAACTTACAATAAAGGAGGATAAGGAGTCATGAATGAACCATTTAACGAGAAAATCGATTCATTCACTTCTTTGCAATCAAGACGTGAAAAGACTACTTTTCCGAATTACTTGAAGCAAGGTCAAAGTTTTGAAGATCAAGTTGTTGAAGAAATGACACGAGTTGATGCGACAAGAAAAGATGAGACTCCACACGAATCCTTACCTTTTGATGAGAAACCTGATGCAGCACTCTTACAACCGATTGACAAAGAGGAGCATCAATTACCAGCTCAATTTCGTTCGTTTAAGGAGAAGGCAACCGAGGGGCATCAAAAGTATAAACCACGAGTTGATTGGACTTCTTATTTGAATACGAATCAACGAAAACCATTTAAACCGAGTTCAGTGCCATCTAGCACGAGAGGCTTGGAAAAAGAGGTTGAGCCAAAAGTTTCTTATCGCGAATTAGAAAGCGAGCTATTACCAAGTAGCACAGATTTGATTTTATTCGAGAAGGAAGAATCCTTATTGGTGTCGGTTGAGGAACAAGAAGATACCATCGAAAAACGCTTGAAAGAGTACAATGGTACCTTTCACCAAGTGCCGACACAAAGTCAGGTTTTTGCGACAAAAGGTTATGTACCAGCCTTTAAACGCAAACAAGATTCAGATGTTGAAGTCGTGCAAGAGTCCTTGTTAGAAGGGTTACCGGAGACAAAAGTTGAAAGACGAAAAGCACCGGAGAAACCATTAACAGGGAAACAAAGACGCGCGATGAAAAAATCGTTATCGATGATTATGGAACAGGAGCAACATGAACGTCAGTTGCCTTATGTTCATCCGAAAAAACAGTAGTAGAAAAGCGAGGAGAAAAAATGGATAAAAGTAAGATTTATCACTTTACGGGAATAAAAGGATCAGGAATGAGCGCATTAGCCTTAGTATTACATGGCGAAGGCTATAAAGTGCAAGGGTCAGACCTAGAACAATACTTCTTCACTCAAAAAGGATTGGAAGAAGCTGGCATTACATTATTACCATTTAGCGCTGACAATATTAAAGAAGGACAAATTGTGATTGCTGGGAATGCTTTTCCAGATAGCCATGAAGAATTAGTTTCTGCGCGTGAAAAAGGCGTAGAAGTGATTCGTTACCACAAATTCTTAGGCGAATTATTAAAAGGATATAAGAGTGTGGCGATTACTGGTTCACACGGTAAAACAAGTACAACAGGGTTACTTTCACATGTATTAAGTGGAATGGAACCAACAAGTTACCTTATCGGGGATGGAACTGGTAAAGGGATTGAAAATTCAGAATACTTCGTGTTAGAAGCTTGTGAATATAAACGTCACTTTATGGCGTACCGTCCAGATTATGCCATCATGACAAATATCGACTTTGACCACCCTGACTACTATACAGATATCGATGATGTTCAAAGTGCCTTTGAAGCATTTGGTAAACAAGTGAAAAAAGGAATCATCGCTTGTGGGGATGACGAAAGATTACGTACATTAGATGCCATCGTGCCAGTTACTTATTACGGTGTTGGTGAAAACAATGATGTGATTGCTAAAAATATTCGTAAAGAAAAAGGCGGAAGCTACTTCGATGCGTATATTAAAGGTGAATTATATGGTCATTTCTATATTCCAACATATGGAGACCACAACATCCTTAATGCATTAGCGATTATCGCATTCTACTACTTAAATGATTTAGACCGTAATGAATTAGCTGAACAATTCAGTACTTTCGGTGGAGTAAAACGTCGCTTCTCTGAAAAAGTGATTAACGGCGTGACAATCATCGATGACTACGCCCACCACCCATCTGAAATTCGTGCAACATTAGATGCGGCACGTCAAAAATATCCAGAAAAAGAAGTGGTAGCGGTCTTCCAACCACATACATTTACTCGTACAATCGCGCTTTTAGAAGAGTTTGCGGCAGTGTTATCACTTGCTGACCATGTATACTTATGCGATATCTTCGCATCTGTTCGTGAAGAAGCAGGGGATGTTTCTATCGAAGACTTAGCAAAACTTGTTAAAGGTGGCGCTAAAGTTTTACCTCTTGATAATGTATCTCCATTATTAAATTATAAAGATGCTGTGATTGTCTTTATGGGAGCAGGGGACGTACAAAAATATGAGTTTGCTTATGAAAAACTCTTAGCAAATACTTCTCCAACACAAAACTAAAGGTTGATTCATTCAGGCCTGGCAAATGCCAGGCCTTTTTATGTGCAACTAAGTGTGAAAGGCGAAGAGGTCGCGCTCTTTTTAGTGTTCATGAGTTTGTTTATTTGTTACACTGGTAATGACAAATTAGGAGGCATATTATGGCGAAACAAAAATTATTACTCGTAGACGGAAGCAGCTTAGCCTTCCGCGCATTTTTCTCTATTTTAGATTTAAATCGTTTTAAAAACGCTAACGGATTACATACAAATGCACTTTATTCATTTCACCGTATGTTTAAGTCCGTCTTAGACTCTGAAAAACCGACTCATGTGCTTGTCGCATGGGATGCTGGAAAGACAACTTTTCGTACTGAAATGTATGCAGATTATAAAGGAGGTCGTTCGAAAACTCCAGGTGAATTTATCGAACAGATGCCTTATTTTAATGTGCTTTTAGATGCATGGGGGATTCCTCATTACCGCTTGAACCAATACGAAGCGGATGATATTATCGGTACTCTTGCCAAACAAGGGGAAGCAGCAGGATATGAAGTTGTGGTCCTTTCAGGAGATAAGGACTTGATTCAGCTTGCAGATAATCATATCACTGTAAAAATTACAACAAAAGGAGTAACAGAACTCGTTGAGTATACTCCTGAAGTGATTTTCGAAAAATACGGCTTGACACCAGAGCAAATCATCGACATGAAGGGGTTAATGGGAGATTCTTCCGATAACTATCCTGGAGTTACTAAAGTCGGAGAAAAAACGGCGGTGAAACTTCTTCAAGAGTTTGGTAGTGTAGAAGGAATCTACGAACATGTCGATGAAATGAAGAAGAGTAAGCTAAAAGAAAACTTAATCAACGACAAAGAGTTAGCCTTTTTAAGTAAGAAGTTAGCGCGTATCAATTTAGAGTCTCCGCTTGAAATCACACTAGATGATACACTTCGTAAGGAACAAGATGTCGAAGCCTTGATGGCATTCTATAAGGAAATGAACTTCAATTCTTTCCAATCAGACCTATTAAATTCAGGTACCGCTGCTGTAGAAGCAGCACCAAAAGCTGAGCGTCCAAACGTTAAACGTGTGGCACAGATTACTGAAGAGTTGCTTAAAGGTGCTACTAGTGTGCATTTTGAAACGCTGGAAGCAAACTATCATGTGGCAGAGGTGATTGCCGTTGCCTTCGGGAATGAAAAAGAAGTCTTCGTGACTGATTTAGATACGGCCGTTGCTTCAAAAGCTTTCAAGAAATGGCTGGCAGATGCCTCTGTCCAGAAACATTTATTTGATACAAAAGCAGCTAAAGTCCTAGCACACCGTTTCGGTCTAGTGTTAGAAGGTGCCAAATATGATGTGTCACTACTTGCTTACCTTGTGGATACGAATGATATCGTGAAAGAGATTAGTGACGTGGCGCGTCGTGTCGGGGTAACAATTCTTGCTAGTGACGAAGCCGTTTATGGCAAAGGTGTGAAAACCCAAATTCCTGAAGATGAAGAGGTTTGGAATCAGCATTTGGCAGCCAAAGTGTATACGATTGCCAAAGCACCTGAGCAATTATTGAAACGCCTTGAAGAAAATGAACAAGCGCATCTTTATTGGGAAATGGAATTACCAGTGAGCGACATTTTAGCGCGTATGGAAATTCAAGGGATTCGTGTTGATAAAGAACGCTTAGTCGAAATGGGCGTGGAATTTGAAGCACGTCTAAAAGAAATCGAACAAGAAATTTATGCACTCGCTGGGGAAGAGTTTAATATCAATTCGACAAAACAACTAGGAGTCATCTTATTTGAAAAGATGGGCTTACCAGTGATTAAGAAGACGAAAACAGGTTATTCAACTGCAGTGGATGTTCTTGAGAAATTAGCACATCAGGCTCCTATCGTAGAATTGATTTTAGAATATCGTCAATTAGCTAAATTAAATTCAACGTATGTAGAAGGTCTGCAAGCATATATTCAAGAAGACGGCAAGATTCACACACGTTTTGTCCAAAACTTAACGCAAACAGGTCGTCTAAGCTCGGTAGATCCAAACTTACAAAATATCCCAATTCGTACAAAAGAGGGGCGTCGCATTCGTTACGCCTTCTTACCAGAACATGATGATTGGAAGATTCTCTCAAGTGACTACTCGCAAATTGAGTTGCGTGTATTAGCGCATATTGCTGGCGATAAACATATGATTGAAGCCTTCAAAAATAATGTAGACATTCATACCAATACGGCAATGCGTGTGTTTGGCATTACTAATCCAGACGATGTAACGAGTGAAATGCGTCGCCAAGCCAAGGCTGTAAACTTTGGGATTGTTTATGGAATTAGTGATTACGGATTATCGCAAAACTTGAATATCTCCCGTAAGAGAGCCAAAGAATTTATCGACCGCTATTTGGAAGAGTTTCAAGGGGTAAAAGACTTTATGGAATCTGTAGTGAAAGAAGCGCGTGAGAAAGATTATGTGGAAACGTTATTCCACCGTCGTCGCTACTTGCCAGATATTCATTCAAGTAACTTTAATTTACGCTCGTTTGCAGAACGTACTGCAATGAATTCACCAATTCAAGGAAGTGCCGCAGATATTTTGAAGATGGCGATGATTGAATTGGATCGTGAAATGCGAGAACGTCAATTCAAAGCAAAATTATTATTACAAGTGCACGATGAATTGATTTTCGAAGTACCACAGGATGAATTAGAAAGTCTTCAAAGCTTAGTAGAAGAAGTCATGGAAAATGCAGTGAGCTTGAAAGTTCCACTACGAGCAGACAGCAATGTAGGGGATAACTGGTTCGAAGCGAAATAACTTCAATGCATAATGAATAAGTACCATCTCTTTACATATTGTATAGAGATGGTACTTATTGTTTTTATCTTTTGAGTTTACAGCGTTTTTGTAGTATACTTTCTAAGTTAAGAGAAGAAGTTTAGGTGATGGAGGAGCTCTTTTAGCGTTCAAATTCCATCACTTTCATTTTGTCAATCAATGGAGGAAATACATGAAATTAAGAAATGATATTCGCAATATTGCTATTATCGCCCACGTTGACCACGGTAAAACAACACTTGTGGATGAATTATTAAAACAATCTGAAACATTAGATGCGCGTACAGAGTTGTCAGAGCGTGCTATGGACTCAAATGATATTGAACGTGAGCGCGGTATTACCATTTTAGCGAAAAATACAGCTGTTCAATATAAAGGGACTCGTATCAACATCATGGACACACCAGGACACGCGGACTTCGGTGGAGAAGTAGAACGGATCATGAAAATGGTAGACGGGGTTGTCCTTGTAGTAGATGCTTACGAAGGTACAATGCCACAAACACGTTTCGTATTGAAAAAAGCATTAGAGCAACATTTAACACCAATCGTTGTAGTAAATAAAATCGACCGTGACGCTGCTCGCCCAGAAGAAGTGGTCGATGAAGTATTAGAATTATTCATCGAACTAGGTGCTGATGATGATCAATTAGAATTCCCAGTCGTTTATGCTTCAGCATTAAACGGAACTTCAAGTTTATCTGATAATCCTGCAGATCAAGAAAAAACAATGGACTACTTATTCGATACGATTATCGATCACATTCCTGCTCCAGTGGACAACTCAGACGAACCATTACAATTCCAAGTATCATTATTAGACTATAATGAATATGTGGGACGTATCGGTATCGGACGTGTCTTCCGTGGAAATATTAAAGTAGGGGACCAAGTTTCTCTTCTAAAATTAGACGGAACAAAGAAAAACTTCCGTGTGACTAAATTATTTGGTTTCTTCGGATTAAATCGTTTAGAAATCAATGAAGCAAAAGCAGGGGATTTAATCGCTGTATCTGGTATGGAGGATATCTTCGTTGGGGAAACAGTAACACCAGTAGATACTCAAGAAAGCTTACCAGTACTACACATTGACGAACCAACATTACAAATGACATTCTTGACGAACAACTCACCATTTGCAGGCCGTGAAGGGAAGTTCGTTACAGCTCGTAAGATTGAAGAACGTCTAATGCGTGAATTACAAACAGACGTATCTTTAAAAGTTGAACCAACAGATTCACCAGATGCATGGATTGTATCAGGACGTGGGGAATTACACTTATCAATCTTAATTGAGAACATGCGCCGTGAAGGGTTCGAGTTACAAGTATCTCGTCCAGAAGTAATCATCAAAGAAATCGATGGCGTAAAATGTGAACCATTTGAACGTGTACAAATCGATACTCCTGAAGAATACATGGGTTCTATTATCGAATCATTAAGTAACCGTAAAGGTGAAATGCAAGATATGCAACATAGCGATAATGGACAAGTTCGTATTGTCTTCTTAGTTCCAGCACGTGGATTATTAGGATACACAACAGAATTCTTATCAATGACACGTGGTTACGGAATTATGAACCACACATTCGATCAATATTTGCCATACATTCCAACAAGCATTGGTGGACGCCGCAATGGTGCGCTTGTTTCAACAGATACAGGAAAAGCAACGACTTACGGAATTATGGGGGTTGAAGACCGTGGTGTCATCTTCACTGAGCCAGGTACTGAAATTTACGAAGGAATGATTGTTGGTGAACACTCTCGTGAAAATGACTTAGCGGTTAACATTACGAAAGCAAAACAACAAACGAATATTCGTTCAGCTACGAAAGACCAAACTTCAGTGATTAAGACTCCTAAGAAACTATCTCTTGAAGAGTCATTAGAATTCTTATCAGACGATGAATACTGTGAAGTTACTCCAGAAACAATTCGTCTAAGAAAACAAATTCTAAATAAAGGCGAACGTGAAAAAGCAAATAAACGTAAAAAACAAGCCGAAGCTGAAAATTAATCTAAATTGTAAAAAGGTGGATGCAATGCATCCACCTTTTTGGTTGTTTTTAAGGTTTTAATGTTACACGAAGGGTAATCCCATTGTTATCTGTAATATCAACTTCTTGCTCATTTCGTTTATCAACAGAACTTGCTAGAACAGTTGCTTTTTGAAGGATTTCATTGAAAACTGAAGCATCGTTCACTTCAACGGTATAATAGGCAAGGCCAGGGATATTTTTAACGCGGATATCTAGGTGACTACCTCCCCATTGATTAACGGCAAGATGGTGGTGATAATCACCAGAAGCAATCCAACTTCCTGAAGGTACTGAGAATTTATCAGCTACTGGGAGAAGCGTTGTTAAGTATTCCATTGCTTCTTTTGAATTTCTAGTAGAGAGATGAACGTGTCCCATACGCGTACCTTCGGGCATTTGATAAGGGACTTTATCATGCCCGAGTTCATAGATTTCTTGGGCAGGCATCTCTTCAGTCACACCGATAATACGACCATCTTCTCGAATATCCCATTCGCTAACAGGTTTATCATGGTACACTTCAATTCCATTTCCTTCGAAATCTTCGAGATAAATCGCTTCACTATAACCGTGGTTAGCAGCGCCAACAAGTGGAAGAGAAGTGTGGACTACATGTCTAAGAAAATCTCCAAGAGCCTCTCTCGTAGGTAGAAGAATGGCTAGATGATACAATCCGTAACTTTCTTTAACGCTTTTATCGATATTCGTTTGAATAAGACGGATGAGTGGAGTAGAACCAACACCTAGTAAAACCTCAGACTCAGATTGACTTAAAATTTGGAGGCCGAGTTTTTTCGTGTAAAATTCAGTTTCTTGCGATAGATGGTTCACATTTAACGCAACCTCATTTAGTTTAATTTTGCTATTATATAATGGATACATATTGATTCCTTCTTTCTTTCTTATTTTATAAGTCCATTATACACTTTAATATTAAAATGACAAATAACTTGCTCATGAGAATTTCGGTTTTGAAATTTACGTTATACCGTATACGGTATAACTTGTATAAGGCATATTGTGTTTTTGCATACAGTTGTAGTATTCTAATAGTAGTAAGGTTGATAGAGAGAAGAGATGATAGATGACAAAACAAAGAAAAGTTATGTATGGAATTTTCGGAGTGCTATTTGCCTTTATTTTATTAGCACTTGGATTGATTCAAATGTTTACTTACAGAGGTACTCCCAAAGCACAAGAAATTTGGAATATTGCCGCATTTGAGCAGAAAAATAATTGGACTCATTTTGAAGTGACGGGTGAGAAGAAAGGAACATTGATTTTCTATACAGGAGCTTTGGTTGAACCTCAAGCTTATGCCAAGTTAGCGGATGGTTTAGCGAAAGAAGGAATCGAAGTGTATCTGATTTCTTCACAGTTAAATCTGCCAATATTAGACAATGGAACAATGGCCACTATCATAAAAGAAGAACACTTAGATAAAGTCTTTCTTGGAGGGCATTCTCTTGGAGGAGTAGTTTCAACGGTCGAAGCAAAAAATCTAAATGAAAATCATAAAGTGGCGGGTTTAATCCTGCTAGCGAGCTATCCAGATAAGAGTACAGATATTAGTAATACAACAATTCCTGTGTTATCAATCACGGCTTCTAATGATAAAATCTTAAATCAAGAAAAATATCAGGATGGAAAATCTAGATTGCCACAAACAACTATTTATACGACGATTGAAGGCGGAAATCATAGTGGATTTGGGTTATATGGGCAGCAAAAAGGCGACGGCGAGGCTACGCTGGATGCTGAAAAACAACAAGAACAATTGATCCAACTTATTAAGAATTTTATAGAGACTCACTAAAGTTAGGCATTTTGTCTAGCTTTTTTTATTGCATGGGTTGAGTTTTGATGATAAGGCAGTTATCATTAAAGTAATGAAATTTGGAGGTGCTCTTTATGCAACTGAAAGTAACGAAAAACTGGGTTACTATCGGGACAGGAGTTATTGCGAATGAACTAGCTGTTGCGATGAAATCATTGAATGGAAAACTCTATGGAGTTGCCAATCGTACCCATGAGAATGCCGTGAAATTTGCCCAAAAATACAATATTGAAAAAGTTTACGATGAAATTGATGATGTTTTTACAGATCCTGCAGTGGATATTATTTATATTTCAACACCACACAACACCCATATTCACTATTTACGAAAAGCGTTAGCTGCTGGAAAACACGTATTATGTGAAAAGGCGATTACGCTAAACAGTGAGGAACTAGAAGAGGCATTGCAAATAGCAAAGAAAAATAATGTGATTTTAGCTGAAGCGATGACACTTTATCATATGCCAGTATATAAACAATTAAAGATAGCTGCCGAAAAATTAGGTGAGCTTCGTATGATTCAGATGAACTTTGGTAGCTATAAAGATTATGATATGACCAATCGTTTCTTCAATCGTAATCTAGCAGGAGGAGCATTGCTTGATATCGGTGTTTATGCCCTGTCTTGCATTCGTTATTTTATGAGTGAAGCGCCTAGTTCGATGGTTTCTCAAGTGAAATTAGCGCCAACGGGTGTGGATGAACAAGCTGGAATCGTTTTGACAAATGACGCTGGAGAAATGGCAACCGTCACGATGACACTCCATGCTAAACAACCAAAACGTGGAGTCATTGCATATGACAAAGGGTATATTGAAATTGTTGATTATCCTAGAGCACATAAAGCAACAATTACTTATACAGAAGATGGACACGTTGAAACTTTTGAAGATGAACGAGGACTAGATGCCTTAGCCTATGAAGTGCTCGATATGGAGGCAACAATCGATACAGGAGTAGACCACATGCATCTAGAATATACTGTCGATGTGATGAAGATTATGACGGACTTACGCCGTGAATGGGGCATCAAGTATCCTGAGGAAGAGGAAGTATGAAGCAACAAGAACAATTAAAAGCAATGGAACAGTATGCTAAAAGAGTGCTCGACTCAGATACTTCAGGGCATGATTGGTCGCATATTGAACGAGTAGTCAATACCACAAAGACGATTGCGGAAGTTGAAGAGGCAGATTTATTTATTTGTGAGGCCGCAGCACTGTTGCATGATGTGATTGACGATAAAATTGTTCAAGACCCAGCAGACGCATTGAAGGAGTTGAAAAAATTTCTCACTTCTATCGAAGTGACTCCAAAAGAAATTGAAGAAATCGAATCAATTATTACGAAGATGTCGTTTAAGAATCATCAGGAGAATCAAGAACTCTCTCTTGAAGGTAGAGTGGTACAAGACGCTGATCGATTGGATGCCATTGGAGCTATCGGTATTGCCAGAGTGATGTGTTATTCTGGAAGTTCAGGCAGACCGATTCATCATCCAAATATGAAGCTGCGTAAGCAAATGACGGCTGAAGAATACCGTAATGGAGAGTCGACTGCGATTATGCATTTCTATGAAAAATTACTAAAGTTAAAAGATTTAATGAATACGGACTATGGCAAGAAATTAGCAAAAGGCCGGCATGAATTTTTAGAAATGTACTTAGAGCAATTCTATGCAGAGTGGGAAGGTAAACGATAAAAGACGTAAGCGGCAAAATTTTTGTCGCTTATTTGTTTTGATCCTTAAACAGGTGTAGAATAGAAACTGCATTTATAAAAGTGAAAGGACTGGTTGCGTGGAAGAAAAGCAACAACTGACAAATAAAGAATTAAGAAAAAATATATTTGTGATGGTTTGGCCAGTATTTGTAGAGGTACTTCTCGGGGCGCTTTTTGGAATGGTTGATATGATGATGGTCGGTAAGATTCCAGGAGACACTGCTGCAGCCGTTTCTGCTGTTGGGATGACGAATCAACCAATCTTTCTAGGGCTTAGTTTGATTCAAGCTTTAAATGTTGGTGGGACTGCGATTATTGCCAGATATTTTGGAGCGAAGAAATTCAATCGTATGGGAAATATCTTAAAACATGTTATGATTCTTGCAATGATTTTCTGTGTAACCCCAACGGCTATTTTAATGCTAATATTTGCTCCGGAAATCTTATCGCTATTAGGTGGAGACGCAACGGTTATTAATGTCGGTGTGGATTACTTTAGAATTGTCACCATTGGCTTTATATTCCAATCATTATCTTTTACTGTGACAGCGGCTCTTCGTGGTATTGGGGAAACAAAAATACCTATGAAGAATAATATTATTGCCAATAGTTGTAACGTTGTAGGAAATGCAATTTTGATTTATGGCATGTTTGGACTTCCTGCGTTAGGGGTGACAGGGGCAGCCATTGCTACAGCTTTATCGAATTTTATTGCGATGGTATTGAATGTTCGCTATATTTTATCTGGAAAGAGTGTGTTAAAACTAGACTTTAAGGAAAAATTTGAGTTTAGTTTTGATGTGATGAGGGATTTAGTTCGAATCGGAGTTCCAACGGCGCTAGAACAGATGGCGCTTCGTTTTGGAGTCATCATGTTCTTGAAGATTGTTTCAGGGTTAGGGAACAATGTGTATGCTGCTCACCAAATCGCTTTAAATGTTCTATCACTATCGTATTCGCCGGCGCAAGCGTTTGGTATTACGGCTTCTTCATTAATGGGACAATCACTTGGCGCTAAAGATGAGAAATTAGCAGAGCGATATACGAAGCTGTGTCAGCGAATGGGATTAACATTAGCCATTATGATGTCAGCATCCATTTACTTTGGTGCTTCAATATTAGCGGGGCTTTATACGGATAATGTAGAAATCATTCAGAATACAATCATCGCTTTATCCATTGTCGCGTTTGTTCAACCGTTCCAAAGTCATCAACTGATTACTTCAGGGGCGTTACGTGGGGCAGGAGATACGGTATGGCCATTGATAGCCATCTTTATCGGATCATGCGTCATTCGATTAAGTTTAGGATATGTATTTGTAAATTTCTTTGGATGGGGACTTGCTGGTGCATGGTACGCGGTCTTTATCGACCAATTTATTCGAGATATGATTATTCTCCTTCGATTTAGAAGTGGACGATGGAAAAATATTCGAATTGCATAAGGAAAAAGGCTAGAGTATTTCAGAATTTTTATCTGAAATTAATGAGAAGAGAAAAAGTTATTTGGCTAATTGAAAATTTGGAAATTCCCAAGAAAACAGATGGATAATGATTTTTTATTGAATTTACAATACTTTTGGTTGTTGAGAGAATAGTGTTTGTGATACTATAGTAAAAAGATGTAAAGAGATTGGAGTTTTCAAACGATTATGGCAAGAAAAGGTTTATTAATCGTTTTATCTGGACCTTCAGGTGTCGGTAAAGGAACAGTTCGTGCAGCAATTTTTGCAAAACAAAATCAAGAATTTGTGTACTCTGTATCTGCAACGACTCGTAAGCCAAGACCAGGTGAAGTGGATGGAAAAGATTATTTCTTCAAATCAAGAGAAGAATTTGAAGAGATGATTGCAAATAAAAAATTATTAGAATACGCGGAGTATGTAGGAAACTACTATGGAACACCTTTAGATTATGTGCAAGAAACATTAGATAAAGGGAAAGATGTATTCTTAGAGATTGAAGTCCAAGGTGCGCTTCAAGTACGTGAAGCAATGCCAGACGGAGTGTTTATTTTCTTAACACCACCTGATTTACGTGAACTAGAATCTCGCATCGTTAACCGTGGGACTGATTCTGACGAAGTGATTAAGAGCCGTATGAAAGTGGCAAGAGAAGAGCTTGGTTTGATGAAGTATTATGATTACTCTGTTGTAAATGACAAAGTAGAAAATGCGGTAAAACAAATCGAAGCCATTATTCAAACAGAACATTTACGTGTCCAAAGAAACTTGGAAAGTATTGAAGAGTTCGAAGATGAATTAGAAGAAATTTTAGAAGAAAAGTAGAAAGAGGGAAAACCATTATGATGTTATATCCATCAATCGATAAATTATTGAAAAAAATCGATTCAAAATATTCATTAGTTATTTTATCAAGCAAACGTGCACATGAATTACACCACCATGAACCACAACAATTAGAACATTATGAGTCTGATAAAAATGTAGGACGCGCATTGGAAGAAGTAGTTGCTGGTAAATTAGAAATCCGTGAAGATAGCAAACCAGAACATGTATAAGGTGAATAGAAGTCAAGGGTAAATCCCTTGGCTTTTTTCTTTTCGTAGTTTAGAAGTGTTGAGCAAGCGACAACAAAAAAGGGTGCATTATGTTATAATGAGTAGTAAAACTATTTTGGAGGTGAAAAAGATGTATGCAAAAGTCATTGTTGATGTTCCAGTCATTCAAGTGAATCGACCGTTTGATTATCATGTCCCTGAAGCATTACAAGAGAGTATTGAGGTGGGGATGCGTGTTGCCGTTCCGTTTAATGGACGTAGTATTTCTGGGTTTGTTTTGGCGCTTAGTGATGAAGTAGATTTCGACGGAGAAGTAAAAGATATTTTGCATTTAATGGATTTAGATCCAGTCTTATCACCGGAAATGATTCGACTAGGAGCGCATTTGTCAAAGAAGGTTCATGCGTTCTTGATTCAATGCTACCAAACAATGCTACCGGCAATGTTGAAATCGAATTACGAAAAACAATTTGTATTAGTAAATCCACAAGAAAATGAAGATGTATTTAGAGAAATTTTCCATAACGAGAGAACGTTGTTATATACGGATGACCTACCTGAAGAACATTTAAAACAATTGATGAAGTTAAAAAAAGAAGGCGCAGTGGTCATCGAGACACTTGTCAAAGACCGTGCCAAGGTAAAAACAGAAGACTGGATTCGATTGAATTACGTGATGCAAGAATACGAGGAGCTTATTCCTACGATTTCTGCGCGTGCGAAGAAGAAAGTAGCCCTCCTAAAGACGCTTTCTTCGATGGAAGTGATGGAAATCGAAAAGAGACGTTTTTTAGAGGATACAGATTTTACAACAGCCGATTTAAGATTTGCGGTAGAACGTAATTGGATTACGATTGTTCAAAAGGAAGTAAATCGGGATCCGTATAAAGGAAGAGTCTTTAAAAAGAGTGCCCCATTCCAGTTGAATTCTGAACAACAAGTTGCATTTGACCGAGTGAAAGAAGAATCGATTGATACTGAAAAATCGAAAGTCTACTTGTTAGAAGGGGTAACTGGTTCTGGAAAAACAGAAGTATACTTACAATGGATTGGGGAAGTGATTGAGAAAGGAAAGAGCGCGATGATGCTCGTTCCAGAAATCGCATTGACTCCTCAAATGGTAGACCGATTCAAGTCACGCTTTGGAGACCGTGTAGCGGTGCTTCATAGTGGCTTAAGCATCGGGGAAAAATACGATGAATGGCGTAAGATTAAGAATAAGGAAGCAGATATTGTTGTAGGGGCTCGTTCTTCAGTTTTTGCCCCATTGGACAACATTGGGATTATTATTTTAGATGAAGAACACGAAGCAACGTATAAACAAGATGAGTCTCCAAGATACCACGCTCGCGATGTAGCGATTTGGCGTGGGGAATATCATCACTGTCCAGTGGTGTTAGGAAGTGCGACTCCAAGCCTTGAGTCTCGTGCTCGTGCACAAAAGGGCGTTTATACTCTTTTACGATTAACGAAACGTGCAAAAGAGCAACTGTTACCAGAAGTTCATTTAATTGATATGAGAACGGAATTTGTTCATCAAAAAGGATCTTTCTCGAAGACGTTGCTAGATGCAGTTGAAAAACGATTAGAACGAGGAGAACAAAGTGTCTTACTCTTAAATCGACGCGGATATTCTTCATTTGTACTTTGTCGTGATTGTGGAACAGTTTTGGAATGTCCAAATTGTGATATTTCATTAACGCTTCATATGGATACGAGAAGTATGAAATGCCACTATTGTGGTCATGAAGAACGTATTCCTAATTTCTGTCCAAAATGTCAAAGTAGACAGATTCGTTATTTTGGAACAGGAACGCAAAAGGTGCAAGAAGAATTGCAAGAAGTGTTTCCAGATGCTCGTATTGTACGAATGGACGTGGATACGACAAGACGTAAAGGGCAACACGAAGCGATTCTGAAACAGTTCGAGAATCAAGAAGCTGATATTTTAATTGGAACTCAGATGATTGCGAAAGGTCTCGATTATCCAAACGTAACGCTTGTAGGGGTTATTAATGCAGATACGGCACTCAATATTCCTGACTTTAGAAGCTCGGAAAAAACTTTCCAACTACTAACTCAAGTTTCAGGACGTGCAGGGCGTGGGGATAAACCGGGTGAGGTATTTATCCAAACGTATAATCCAACTCACTACGCGATTCAATTAGCGCAAGGGCATCAGTATGAACGGTTCTTTGAGACAGAAATGCGGATGCGTCATATGGCAAATTACCCACCGTACTTCTTTACAACGATGATTACTTTCTCAAGTGAAGAAGAAGGAGTGGCGTTGAAGAAAGCCATCGAAGTGCATAAGGCATTGAAGGCGAATGTGTCGCCTCAGGCAGTTGTGCTAGGGCCGACTGCTAAATCGATTGCGAGAATGAATAATCGTTATTATTTCCAAATTATTGTGAAATATAAAAACGAACCACAACTGCAAGAGTTTCTTGAACAACTGATGATGGAAACGCAAGAAGTGGGTTCGAAGAAATTGCTGATGACGATTGATATGGAACCACAACATTTCTTATAGAGGTGAAAAATGAAGAAAGTTATTTTTATGGGAACGCCTGAGTTTTCAACAGGTGTTTTGAAACGATTAATTGATGATGAAACAGTTGAAGTGATTGCTGTTGTGACACAACCGGACCGTGCTGTTGGACGTAAAAAAGTAATTACACCAACACCTGTGAAGGTTGTTGCATTGGAGCATGAGATTCCTGTCTATCAACCAGAAAAGTTAAGTGGGTCACAGGAATTAGAAGAGTTGATGCAACTAGATGCAGATTTAATTATAACAGCAGCTTACGGTCAATTCTTGCCTACGAAGTTTTTAAATTTCCCTCGTTTTGGAGCGGTGAACGTTCACGCGTCACTACTACCAAAATATCGTGGTGGAGCGCCGATTCATTACGCGATTATGAATGGGGACAAAGAGACTGGTGTAACCATTATGCGAATGGTTGCGAAGATGGATGCGGGTGCGATTATTTCACAACGTGCCATTCCGATTACTGGTGAGGATGACGTCGCTAGTATGTTTGAAAAATTAAGCATCGTTGGGGCAGACTTACTGATTGAAACCTTGCCAGCGTTATTTGCTGGAACGATTACTGAAGTAGAACAAGATGAAACGCTAGTATCGTTCTCTCCAAATATTTCAAGAGAGCAAGAGCAAATTGATTGGAATAAAACAGCCAGTGAAGTAGATTGCTTCGTTCGTGGATTGCGTCCATGGCCAACATCTTTTACGATTTTAAATGGAAATCGTGTGAAGATGTGGGGCGTTGCTTTAACGGATAAACAAACTACTAAAGTACCAGGAAGTTTATTTGTAGAAGGCGGACGTTTATATGCGGCTTGTGGTGGTGGAACTGTCCTTGAGATTACACGACTTCAACCAGCAGGAAAAGCTCAAATGGATGCGAAGGCGTTTATGAATGGATTCTCAGAATGGTTGAAGGGCGATGCCGTTTTTGAGGGATTAAACCATGAGTAATGTACGTGACATTTGCGTAGAATTATTAACGAATGTAGAAAAGAATCAAGCGTACTCAACAGTCGCATTTCAAAACGTGTTGCAAAAACATCACTTGGATGCAAGAGATAGAGGGTTATTAACGGAATTGTTCTATGGAACGATTCAACGTAAATTGACATTAGACTTCTATTTAAAACCATTTATCGAGAAACAAAAGAAAATGGAACTATGGGTACTCAGTTTACTACGAATGACTGTATACCAAATGGCGTATCTTGACCGTGTTCCAGATCGCGCAGCCATTTATGAAGCCGTACAGATTGCTAAGAAACGTGGTCATCAGGGGATTGCGAAATTCGTCAATGGTGTTCTTAGAAATGTTCAACGCGCAGGATTCGATGGAATTTCTTCTATTAAAGACGAACGTGAACGTTTGAGTGTTGAATATAGTATGCCGTGCTGGATTGTAGATTTATTATTTGAACAATATGGGGAAGAGGCTAGAGAGATTTTCCCAAGTTTAAATATCGCACCACATTTAAGCGTGCGTGTTCAAAATCCGAATTTATCAATTCAAGAAGCACAAACTCTTCTGAAAGAAGAGGGCATAATAGTTCAGCCAAGTAAGTTGTCTCCTCGCGCAGTTATTGTAGAAGAAGGAGATTTACTACAATCAAAAGCGTTCAAAGAGGGAATCGTAACGGTTCAAGACGAGTCTTCCTCATTGGTAGCTCAAGTAGGCGTGTTGCAACCAGGCGATAAAGTACTTGATACTTGTGCTGCTCCCGGAGGAAAAACCACACATTTTGCCAGCTATTTAGTCGCCAAAGAGGGTGGACTTGTTGAGGCGTTAGATTTACATGAAAATAAATTACGTAAAATCCATCAAAATGCGAAACGCCTTGGAGTAGAAGATCGTATTCGTACACATGCTCTTGATGCTAGAAAAGCAAAAGAGTTATTTAAAGAAGAAAGTTTTGATGCGGTATTTGTGGATGCTCCATGCTCAGGTTTAGGTCTGATGCGACGTAAACCAGATATCAAATACACAAAAAATAGTGAAGATTTAACAAATTTAACAAAAATACAGTTGGAAATTTTGTCTTCAATTGCTACAATGGTAAAGAAAGGTGGAAAACTGATTTATTCTACTTGTACAATTAACAAGGGAGAAAACGAAGAAGTAGTCCACAGCTTTTTAGAAGGGCATTCGGAATTTGAGGTGCAACCAATCGAAGAATTTGGCTGTACAATGGAGAGTCCGATGCTTACTATTCTACCGCATGAATATCATACGGATGGATTTTTCATTGCAAGGATGGTAAGAAAATAATTCGCAACAGGAGGAAAAATATGAAGATAGCCATCAAGAGTGACGTCGGTCAGAGACGTACTTTAAATGAAGATGCTGCCGGATATTTTTTGAATACTCAAAACGTACCGATAATCGTCGTATGTGACGGAATTGGTGGGCATAATGCTGGGGATGTAGCGAGCGCTATGGCATTATCGCATTTGGGAAAACGTTGGGAAGAAGAAAGTATTACGGATACAGAAGCCGCTTATCAATGGCTCGTTAAGAATATTCAGGCCGAAAATGATCGTATTTTTCAAAAAGCGAATCAATATCGTGAGTTAGATGGCATGGGGACTACTCTTGTTGTAGCAGTTGTCATAGGTTCTGAATTATTAATTGCAAACGTCGGTGATAGCCGTGCTTATTTGTATCGCAATTTTCAAATTAAACAATTAACTGAAGATCAT
>CAUTST010000018.1:0-30746 GCA_963540995.1 uncultured Streptococcus sp. | reverse complement strand
AGATGAAGAACTACCTTGGAGAAGAGCAGAATGAATTGCACAAGGGTATGGAGGGTATTTTACTTTTTGTCCATGGACGAATGAAGAATCGGATGAACGACATATTCTATTTGAAACTAAAAAATATATATTCACTATTTATTAGTTGGATTGTGAATATAAAAATAGCTAAACTAATTGACAATTACTCAAATTACTTGTAGTATTTAGTTAATATTAATGCGGGGACGGAGTGCCGTCCATAGAAGAGCTACAAGTTTTAACTTGTAGCTCTTTTTGCATTTGCGGGGGAATGATAATGAATAAGCCTTTTAAAAATTTAGAGGAACAATTAGATATTCTAAAGGATAGAGGAATGAAAATTCATGATTATGAGTTTTCAAAGAGAATTCTACATCGTTACAGTTATTACGATATTATAAATGGATATAAATCCTATTTCTTAGATTCAAATTTTCCTGAGGAAAGATTTATACCTGGTGTAACGCTTCAAGATTTATTTGCTTTATATTTGTTTGATACTAATTTAAGAGATCTGGTGCTTAGTACAATTCAAACATTAGAACATCAATTAAGAAGTATTGTTGCATATAGAATTGCTGAAAAGTACGGTTCTAATCAATTAGATTATTTACAGATTACGAATTATAATTTGGGTAAACCTTTTAGAAATGGATACGAAATAAATAAACTCTTTGAGAAGTTCAATAGAATTTTAGAGGATGATATCCATCCATTCAAACATTATAGAGAAACTTATAATAACTGCCCACCATGGATTTTGTTAAAAGGAACAAGCTTCGGGAATTTAATTGTATTTATAAAGTTACAAAAAAAGGAATTAAAAGAAAAAATTATTGCTGATTTCTTTTTGAGAGAAGTACATGAAATTAAAGAAGTAGAAAAGAATTTTTTTATGGATTCTCTGTATTTTTTACTAGAATTTAGAAATAGAGCTGCTCATGGAAATCGGATTTATAATTTTAAACCAGCAAAGCGAAAAATTAACTTTGTTGAACATATTCATGGAAGATTATCTATAACCAGAGAAATGTATGATTCTGGAATTGGCGTTAATGATTGGAATGCTTTTATTGTATTTATATCCTATATAAGAGATGATTCGGCTTCTACTTTCTTGCATAAGCTTGTAAATTGTCTTAATGAAATGGGTGTTGGAAAACAATTTAGCAACGATGTCGTTCGTAAAGGGATGGGGTTGTTAGAAAATATAATTACGGATACTGAAGAAATTGAGAGTGAGTAACTCTGACTTTTTTGGAATTAATTCGAATATATTTGGGATTTAAAATAGAGTATTCATTATTTAACAGACGACTATTTCATAGTTGTCTTTTTTTGTCCTAATATTAAATAAATGAAGGCGATTCTCATAACCAAAAAGCACAAAATATATTATATTTTTTGAATTTTATAGTTTCTTAATATTATTTGCCCAGAATTTTGGATGTTTTCATATAAAATAATCCTTGTTATATCAATATTTTTGAACAAAAATGCACTTTAGGTGAATATTTGCATTTTACAAGATATTACACTTGTATTATATTCAGAACGTGTTATAATATGTTCATCAAGAGATATAAAGAAAGGAGAATGGGTATGAGAAAACAACCATGGTCGAACGAAAATAAGACTGAACGGATTAACTTTACGATTGAGCCCTCTTTAAAAGAAGCCTTTTTGAAGATCATCTCAACAGACGTATCAACTTATTTCCGGACGGTCATTGAGAATGAAGTCGAAAGTCATCAGAAAAAAGTTGAAAACTGGCCTGACGCAATTAAAACATTATTGCATGGACAGTTTAAGGCGTTCTCCGAACAAGTCTTCGGAACGTTTAATTACCGAGGACGGAACTATCCATACAAAATTTTGGATGTCATGTCAGTCGAAGAAGGCCAACCACTTGAAGTCATTGACTACGAGGATGGGTTGGTATATGTAAAAGTGATTGAGGAAATCGATCCAGGAAAATTAGTATATGTAACTCTTTAGAAAGAAGGAAATTTAAAATGCCAGTAACAATCTTAATTATTATCTTAGTATTAATCTTATTAATTATTGCGTTCAAATCAATTCGTATCGTTCAACAAGGACACAAAGCTGCTGTTCAATCATTCGGACGTTATGTTGGAGAATTAGGACCAGGATTACACTTTGTAACACCAATCATTCGTAACATTGCTTATGTTGTAGATATGCGTCAACGTTCATTAGACTTAGATCCTCAAGAAATCATCACAAAAGATAACGTTAATTTAACAATTGACGCTTCCGCTAAATACCACGTTGATAATCTAGAAGAATACTTATATGGAAACACAAACCCAGAAGGATTATTACTTTTAGATATCCAAAACGAATTACGTGACATTATCGGTACAATGACAATGGCTGAAATCCTTGGTGGTACTAACAAAATCAACACTGATTTAAACCAACGTGTATTCGGTAAAACAGACTCTTACGGGGTAACAATTGACCGTGTAAACATCGGTGAAGTAATTCCTCCACAAAGCATCGTTGAAGCGATGAATAAACAAATCACTGCTGACCGTGAACGTGATGCTGCGTTAATCGCTGCTGACGCTCGTCAAAAAACAGTTGAAATGGATACAAGAACTCAAAACAACAAATTATTGGCAGATGCTCGTGCTCATGCTGAAAAAATCGCCATTGACACTCAAGCAACAGTTGCTCAATTAACAGCTATCAACAACGCATTAAACGAATCTAACTTAAATGCGGCAGCGTTAGAATACTTAGCAATCGATGCTAAAAAGGCTCTTGCTGAAGGTCCAAACAATACAGTTGTGTTAATGGATGGACAAAGCAACGCAAAAATCGCTGAAAATATTGCTTCATTAGCATCAGGACGTAAAGTTTGGGACGAAGCAGGTAAATAATCATGAAACAACAAGCTAACAAAACTTTCTTTGGGTTGAAATGGCTTGCGGTACTGATTGCCACATTATTATTGTTTGTAGGTACTTTTGCACATAGTTCAACAGTCAATGCTGAAACAGAACTAAAAGACATTACTAAGATGACAATACAAGGTGCCTATCAAGAAAAAATCAACTTTGTGGATGGGGAAGATTATAATGCAACAGTGACGATTAAGTTGACTTATAACAACCCTCAACTTTCTGAAGTTAAAGTTCCTATTCAAATTAAAAACCTTCCATCAGGGAAGGGCGGTATTCGACTTTCTGTATATCGAGATAAAGATAACAGCCTTATTCTTCTAGCATTTGTTGAGACTGCTATAGACCATAATGTTCTCAATTATCAACAAATTCCTATTGAGGATGGAAAAGTCACAAAAGCCTTTCAATACACAGCTACTGATGAGGATCGAGCAAACTTTATAAAAGACTTATCAACCGCAAGTGAAGAGGAAGAGAAAGCTACTACTGTTGCGAAAAATGAAAACTCAACCCAAAAGAGTTCAAATTCCAATAGTTCAAATAGCAAGAGTTCGAATGCGAAACCTTCTGAAGATAAAGATATCTTTGATCAAATTGATAACTTTTTTGATCAACTAGATACTGACAAACTTGCTGAAGGACTTGGTAAAGGAGCATTTTATATCGTCCTTATCGTTGTTGTTTTCTTCGGAATTAGAGGAAAACAAAATAAGGCACGTAAGAATACTCGTAGAGCTAGAACTGGAAATACGCGTTCTGCTCAAAGAACTGGGGCCAATGCTACTGCACAGAGAGCACAAGGCAAAGCTGCTCCAGTAGTTGCTAGAGAAGCCGTACCGCAACGTGTATATCGTCCACGAAATAACGTTTCAAATCCAAAAATTCGCTCACAAGCGAAAAAACAAGCAACAAAACAAGCGTTGCAATCAACAAGTCGTTCAACTGTTTCAAGAGAAACCTATGTAGGAACTCCTGCGGCATCAAGACCAGTGATGTATAAAACAGCTCGAAAAGAGAAATCACATACATTACCACGAGTACTTTCAAGTAGAACATTACCTCGTGTGTTGAAATCATCACGCTTAAAATAAAACAGTAGGGCACCTAAATTCCATGTGAGTTTAGGTGTTTTTTGTTTGCTCTACACTCAAGCATTTGCACAAGAAAGGCTATCGGAGTATGCTAAAAAGGAAGGGTGGTTTGAAGATGAACGAATTAGAAAAGTTAATACAGAAAATTGAAGTAGACCCACAAAATGTGGAGTATACAAAAGAAGGGATTGCTCCTTTATTTTCAGCGCCAAGGAAAGCGAAGATTTTGATTGTAGGGCAAGCACCTGGCGTTAAAGCACAAGAGAGTCGCTTATTTTGGAATGACCAAAGCGGTGATAATCTAAGAAGTTGGATGGGTGTGGATCGTGACTTCTTCTATCAATCGGATTTATTTGCGGTCGTTCCGATGGATTACTATTACCCAGGAAAGGGAAAATCAGGAGACCTTCCACCGCGCAAAGGTTTTGCCGAAAAGTGGCACGAAGCTACCTTAGCCTTAATGCCGGATATTGAACTCATTATATTAGTTGGAAAATACGCGCAAGACTATTATTTAAAAGATACAAAGAAGAAAAATTTAACGGAAACAGTTAGAGCCTATAAAGAGTACTTACCAAAGATGTTTCCGCTCGTACATCCATCCCCTTTAAATCGCAGATGGATGGCAAAAAATCCATGGTTTGAAAAAGAAGTCTTACCAGAATTTCAAAAGAGAGTACAAGAAGTGATTAAAGGAGCCAAGAAATGAGGACAGCATTATATCCAGAAATCGAAATTTACAAAGAACATAGGATTCCAGTGAGCTCCTTGCATACCATTTATGTAGAAGAGTCAGGGAACCCATTCGGACATCCAGTTGTTGTGTTACATGGGGGGCCAGGTGGGGCATCCACTCCTGTGAATCGTCAGTTTTTTGACCCAGAATTTTATCGCATCATCCAATTCGACCAACGCGGATGTGGAAAAAGCACCCCATTTGCATCTTTAGAAGAAAATACGACGCATGATTTAGTCGCTGATATGGAGAAAATCCGTACAGCACTCGGCATTGAAAAATGGCTTGTCTTTGGCGGTAGCTGGGGAACAACGCTGGCCCTACATTATACGATTGCACACTCTGAACGTGTCGTAGGATTAATGCTTCGTGGGATTTTCCTTGGCCGTCAAAGTGATGTAGATTGGTTATATCAAGATGGGGCGTCTCATTTTTATCCAGAGAACTTCGAGAAGTTTAAAGCGCCGATTCCAGTTGAAGAACAAGGAGAATTGGTGAACGCGTATTACAAGCGTTTGACGTCTGAGGATGAATCGATTTGTTTAGAGGCAGCGCGTGCGTGGGCAGAGTGGGAACATGGTCTCGTGAAGTTAATTCCGTATGACCCGATTGTTTGGGATGAAGCAGGCATACGCGCGGCGTTGACGATTGCGCGAATGGAATGCCATTTCTTCTATCATCATTGCTTTGTGGAAGATGATAATTACATCTTGAATCGTGCAGAGGTCTTCAAGGGAATTCCGATGCATATCGTTCATGGACGTTATGATGTGGACTGCTTACCAAGTGCCGCATTTGAACTGGCCAAAGCTGCCAACGGAGCAGAATTGATTTTTGCTCAAGCAGCAGGGCATACGGCAATGGAACCTTCTACGATGGAAGCGTTAGTTGGCTTTAGTGAAAAATGCAAACTCTATTTTAAATAAAACGAAAGGCTCGCAGAAATTTTCTACGAGCCTATTTTTGTATTTAGATTTTTTCAAGAAGCATTTGAGCGATGCGTTCAACATCACGGTTACTTCCGCGTAATTCAAATTCATCGAGCACTGGGAATCCAAAACGCTCAGAATATTGACGAGCGGTGAGGCAGAATTGCTTATTAAAGTTACGATTTCCGCTTCCAATCACACCAAAGCAATGGGCGTAATTATGTTCAAAGGCTAAGAAATCACCTAGTGGATTCGTTAAAACTTCAACATCTCCGTTATCCACGCCATTTCCACCTTCTAAGTAAGTTGGAAGAAAAGCAACGAATGGTTTTCCTACCTTGAAGTAATCTTCTTGGCCTTTGACAAGGTCCTTCACATTCGTTAGCGTCACTTTTAAAGAGGGCTCCATAAAGCGTAATTGATCTCTTAAACGTGTGACAAAGTTATGTGTATTTCCTGTTAAGCTAATATAAATAATTGGTAATTCTTTCGACATTGGAAGACCTCCTTAGAAGACTTTTACTGTCTATAAGTATACCGCACTTTTGTAAATCCTTCTAGAGGGTGTTTTTAAACTTTTAAAAATCATGAAAATCGGCTATAATACTTGAGAATAAACACGAAGGAGATAGTCATGTCACACTTAAAAGAAGAAGTACAATCTCGCAAGACCTTTGCGATTATTTCCCACCCGGATGCTGGGAAAACAACGATTACAGAACAATTACTCTTATACGGGGGAGCGATTCGTCAAGCCGGTACCGTAAAAGGGAAGAAAACAGGGAAGTTTGCAAAATCGGACTGGATGGAAATCGAAAAACAACGTGGGATTTCTGTAACGAGTTCAGTAATGCAAGTTGAATACGATGGAAATCATATTAATATCGTGGACACACCAGGGCACGAGGATTTCTCAGAAGATACGTATCGTACATTAATGGCCGTGGATAGTGCCGTGATGGTGATTGATAGTGCTAAAGGGATTGAGCCGCAAACGAAGAAATTATTCGAAGTTTGTAGTATGCGTGGAATTCCAATTTTTACGTTTATTAACAAATTAGACCGTGATGGACGTGAACCATTAGAATTAATCGCGGAATTAGAAGAAGTATTAGGCATTGACGCGTATCCAATGAACTGGCCAATGGGGATGGGGAAAACATTCCTTGGGTTATATGATATTTACAATAAACGTGTAGAATTGATGCACCCAGAAGAAAATGAAGATAATGACTTCTTACCATTGAATGAAGATGGGGAAGTGGACGGCGACTATGCATTTAAACAATCTACGTTATATAGCCAAGCAATCGAAGATGCACAACTCTTATTAGAAGCAGGGAATGCTTTTGATGAAGAAAAGATTGCAGCAGGTAAATTAACACCAGTATTCTTCGGTTCAGCATTAACAGGATTTGGAGTTCAAACCTTCCTAGATGCGTTCGTTGACTTTGCACCAAGCCCGTCTGCTAAGAAAACTGAATCAGGGGAACTTGTAGACCCACTTCAAGAACAATTCACAGGATTCATCTTCAAGATTCAAGCTAATATGAACCCAGCACACCGCGACCGTATCGCATTTGTACGTATCTGTTCAGGTGAATTTGTTCCAGGGATGGATATTACCGTGAACCGTTCGCAAAAGAAAATGAAATTATCTCATACAACGCAATTTATGGCGGACAGCCGTGAAACCGTAAAAGCAGCCGTTGCAGGGGATATTATCGGACTTTACGATACAGGGAACTTCCAAATCGGAGATACGATTTACTCAGGAAAAGGTGCTGTGCAGTTCGAACCACTACCACAATTTACGCCAGAACTCTTTAATAAAGTTTCTGCGAAAAACGTGATGAAGCAAAAATCATTCCATAAAGGAATCGAGCAGTTAGTACAAGAAGGAGCTATCCAATTGTACAAGACCTACCATACAGGAGAATATATCCTAGGTGCCGTTGGTCAACTGCAATTTGAAGTGTTCCAATATCGCTTGTTAAATGAATACAATGCTGAAGTAGTCATGACTCCAATCGGAAGTAAAATTGCCCGCTGGATTGACGAAGAACAACTGGATCCAAATATGTCATCAAGCCGTAACTTATTATGTCGCGACCGATTTGATCAACCTGTCTTCTTATTTGAAAACCAATTTGCTTTAAACTGGTTCAAAGATAAACATCCAGATGTAGAACTAAAAGCATTATTCTAATCAAAATAAATATAAGCCTCTCTAATCCAAGTGATTAGAGAGGCTTTTCGTATTTTCAATGTTTAAGCTTCGTATCCCATTAAGATTCCGCCTTGTTCTGCATAATAACTGCAGACACCGCTTGTATGAATGCTTGAAACATCCGCATCTGGGAATTCGCTATGAACGGCTGCTTGAATTAAGCCGCAGATTTCTGGATTACTGCAGTGGCTGATGACCACGCGGCCACCCTTGTAACCATTTTTCTTCATTTCAGCCCAAAGTGCTTGAACAGCTTTTTTTTGACCTTTTGCTTTGTGGAGTAGGTTTAAGGTTCCTTCAGGAGAGGCGTTACCGACTAAGCGGATATTGAGCATTCCGATGACGGCACCCACTAATTTGTTTAAGCGGCCGTTTTTCACTAAGTTATCGACACGCGCAAGAGCAAATAATAATTTTGTGCTTGCTAAATAATCCTTTAACGCAGCTACGACTTCTTCGTAAGAGAGGCCTTGAGAGATGAGTTCGTTGGCTTTTTGTACGAAAAGAACCATTTCACCGCTTGCTGAAAGGCTATCGAATACTTCGATATTTGTTTCAGGCGCTTCTTCTAAAAGCATATTTTTTGCTAATTGAGCACTATTTTGGCTACCGGATAGGCCACCAGTAATGGTAATGGCGATAACATTTTCTGCACCTTTATACGCTTCAAGGAATGCATCTGGGCTAGGGCAGGCTGAAGCTGTCTTTTCTTTTGATTCATACATTTCAATCATCATTCTATCGATGTCTAAAGAAGCATCATCGGTATAGTGTTTGTCACCTACTTGAACAGTAAGTGGTACGTTGATATATTCTGTATCTGGAGCAAGATTCTCGATTTCGCGTAAATCACAACCTGAATCCGCAATAATTTTCCATTTCATAAGGGATTCTCCTTTGATTTAAATTTCTATTCTAAATAAATATACTTTGATGTTCAAAATAAGTCAAATAATCTACTGCTAAGCCGTCTTTTTATTAGCATTTTAGCGCTTTCTGTACTATTGTAGAAGAGTAGAAAAAAATAAAAGGAGGAGTTTTATG
Source organism: uncultured Streptococcus sp. (assembly GCA_963540995.1). Lineage (GTDB taxonomy): Bacteria > Bacillota > Bacilli > Lactobacillales > Aerococcaceae > Granulicatella. Next base: position 21,762 of record CAUTST010000018.1, on the reverse strand, counting down.
ACTCAAACAATTTCTTTCGGATATGGTTCAAAACCAGCTCAATTTATGGCGAATAAACTAAACCGTCACGGTGTAATTGCAGGGGCTACAGGGACAGGTAAAACTGTTACATTAAAAGTGTTAGCAGAGCAATTAAGTGAAGCAGGAGTCCCAGTATTTCTTTCTGATATTAAAGGGGATTTAGCAAGCCTTGCTGAAAAAGGCGAAGTGACTGAGAAAATTGCAGAACGCTTGGCAAAAGTTCATTTAGAAGATTTCGAACCAAGCTCATATCCTGTTGCTTTCTGGGATGTTTTTGGGGAAAACGGAATTAATATCCGTACTACAATTTCAGAAATGGGACCAATTTTATTGGCGCAACTATTGGGATTAAATGAAACTCAAGAAGGGATTTTAAACATCGCGTTTAAAGTAGCCGATGACCAAGGATTATTATTAATCGACATTAAAGACTTACGTGCAATGTTAAATTACGTTGGCGCACACGCTGGGGAATTACGTAACTTATACGGAAATATCGCACAACAATCTATCGGTTCTATTTTACGTAGTTTACTCGTATTAGAACAACAAGGCGGTGATAAATTCTTCGGTGAACCAGCTTTTGAAATCAATGATTTATTCAAAGTGGATGCAAGTGGTCGTGGAACAATCAACGTATTAGCGTCTGAAAAACTATTCCAAACACCAAAATTATATGCAACATTCTTACTATGGTTCTTATCAGAATTATACGAAAACTTACCAGAGGTTGGGGACTTAGAGAAACCAAAATTAGTCTTCTTCTTCGATGAAGCTCACGTATTATTCGGCCAAAGCAATGCTGCAGTTCAAGAGAAAATCGAATTAATCGTTCGTTTAATTCGTTCTAAAGGAATTAGTATTTTCTTTGTAACACAAAATCCAACAGATATTCCAAATGCCATCGCAAGCCAATTAGGAAATCGCGTGCAACATGGATTACGTGCGTTCACACCTGCTGAACAAAAGAATGTAAAAGCAGTTGCGGAGACTTTCCGTCAAGAAGATGGACAAGACTTAGTAACGGTGATTACAAACCTAAAAGTAGGGGACGCTGTTGTTTCAACGCTGCAAGAAGATGGTTCTCCAAGCTTTGCAGAAGTAGTATCTGTTTACCCTCCTAAGAGTAAACTAGATGCAGGGGACCCACTTGTTCGTCAACAACTCATCAATCAATCACCATTCTATGATAAATATGCAGAAATGTTTGACCGTGAATCTGCTCATGAACAATTACTAGCTCTAGAAGAACAATTCAAACAAGAGCAAGAAGCAGCAGTCGCTCAAAAAGAAGCTGAGAAACAAGCTGAATTAGAGCGCAAAGAAGCAGAAAAACAAGAAGCTCTTGCACAAAAAGAAGCAGAAAAACAAGCGAAATTAGAAGAAAAAGAACGCGAACGTGAACAAAAAGAATTAGAACGTCAAGCTCGTCAAGCCGCAACAAAACGCGGAGATTCAGCAATGGATCGCTTCACTAAGAACATCATGTCAAGTGTGGGTCGTGAAGTGGGCCGTGTGATTACACGTGGCGTAATGGGCTTATTCAAAAAATAAGAGGAGGCCAAAAGAATGGCAAATGCCGTGGTATTTTTCGCGCAAGGATTTGAAGAAATTGAAGGCCTTGCAACGGTTGATATTTTAAGAAGAGCCGGTCATACTGTTCACACAGTAGGACTTGGTAGTGAAGTCATTACAGGGAGTCATCATATTTCGGTAAAAATGGATGATGTATTAGAAACATTTTACTGGGCTGATATCGATGCGCTCGTACTGCCAGGTGGACTTCCCGGAGCCACTCATCTAAGAGACGATGATTTCCTTATTAAGAAACTAAAAGAGTATGCTAAAAAAGGAAAAATCATCGCAGCCATTTGTGCAGCTCCAATTGCACTCCATCGTGCAGGATTACTTAAAGATAAGAAATATACTTGCTATCCTGGAGTAGAAAAAGACATCAATCAAGGAAGTTATACAGGACATCTCGTTGAAGTCGATGGAAAATTGATTACGGGATGTGGACCAGCGGCAACATTTGAATTTGCCTATACGATTGCAGAAGCGTTAGGCACTGATACTAGTGCACTTCGTGAAGGAATGCAATACAACAAACTCTTAAACCAATAAAAATTAGAAGACTTGTTCCGAAGTGGAGCAGGTCTTCTTTTGTTACAAAAATGTTACAATGTTACAAAAATATTAAACAGATACTTGCAATTTACTCTGAAATTTGAGAGAATAGTAAATGACAAAATAAAACTAAGTACATAGAAATCAGGTAATAATATGCATAAAGAAGAATTGAATGAAGTTGTAAAACAACTGCGTAAAAAAGGGGTTAGAATTACTCCTCAACGTGTTGCAATGCTTGAATTTTTAGCAAGTGTACACACACATCCGACAGCTGAAGAAATCTTCAAAGCGTTGACGAAAGAAGATCCACAAGTCAGTGTGGCAACCGTTTATAATAATTTAAATCTATTTATTAAAGAAGGCGTCGTTAAAGAGTTAACGTATGGAGATAGCGCGAGTCGCTATGATTTTGATTTAGGCCAGCATTATCACGCTGTTTGCGACGTGTGTGGGAAAGTGGTGGACCTTTATTATCCAGTGCTAGAAGACGTCGAGAAAGCTGCAGAACAGCTGACAGGATTCAAAGTGAGAGGACACCGTATGGAAGTATACGGTGTATGCCCAGAGTGTCAAAAGAAAGAAAAATAGTAATCGATTAAGGGGTATAGGAGAATGGAGAAGCTTATTCAACGAAGAGCCAATAATGGTAAAAACAAGCACTCAAAAAAGGAAAATAAATATACACAAAATCCGGAAGAATTTGAAGAAACAGAAGTAGTAGAAGAGGAGTCCTTTGACGATCTTGAAGAAAAGGAACTCTTTGGTGGGAAAAAGCCTAAGAAGAAAAGACCTAAGAAAAAAATGAATAAAACAATTTTCTGGGTTATTGGGATTCTAACATTTCTTATTTTAATTTTTGAACTATTAACGATTCATCGCATTATGGCAAATCAGTTCAACGAAGAAGAACTCAAACGAATCGTTCAAGTAGAGCAAGAGGATGCAAAGAAATACAATGAGAATATCACAGTAAAAGTCGAGACAAACGGAAATGTAGAAGTACAAGCGCTAATTCCAACAGATGCTTCAGGAAATCCAATTGAAACCATTGCTGCTCAGATGGATTCATTTAAACAGTCTTTCCTTGAAAAATATGCGGGAGCTTCTAAGAAGACAGTAATCTTCATCAAGGCGTACCAAACAAAAGTTATCTCAAACGTGAACGACATTCACTACTATGTATCTGTCTATCAACAAAAAGACCGTGGATTTGAGCAAGTGGAATTCGAGGAAATATCGCATCAATTAGTATTTGCAGATTCATTTGAACCGTTTGAAATCTCAAAATTATTTAATAATGAATTAGCAATGTCTAACTTCTTCGTGAAGAAGGCAATCGATGAAGCAAAAGCAAACGGGTTGACGGATGAGCAAACTGAAAAAATCACTGCTCAATTTATGGATGGCAACTGGAAGAAACTCGATGCGTCAATCATTCAAAATGGGATTCGATTAAAATTCAAAGATGCTAATGACCAAGATGCACAATGGACAATTCCATTTACAGAGCTTTTTGCCTATATGAATGAAAATATGATTCCAGAAACGGAAAAAGGTAATTTCGTACAATATCGTGCAGCCGTTAAAGAAAAGCTAGCGAAGAAGAGAATTGCCTTATCCTTTGATGATGGGCCTCGTGCTGAGACAACACCAAAAGTGTTAGAAATCTTAAAACAATATAATGCACATGCAACATTTTATATTGTAGGAAGCCATGTAGAAGGTAATGAAGAAATTATTAAACAGATTGTGGCCCAAGGGCATGAACTTGGAAACCATAGTTACAGCCATCCATTATTAACGAAGAAGTCAGCTGAGGAAGTTTACAATGAAGTTAAACAGACGTCTGATTTAATTGCAAAAGCATCACTTGGACTACGACCAATGAGCCTACGTCCTCCATATGGTGGATATAATAAGATGGTCGCTGAACAAGCTGGTATCGCGATTGTAAACTGGTCTATCGACTCCCTTGACTGGCAGTATAGAGATGCTGCTAAGACGATTGAACATATTAAAGAAACTGCACATAATGGCGGAATCTTATTAATGCACGATATTCATGCAGAATCAGTAGAAGCTCTTCCTACAGTTCTTGAATACTTAAAATCGGAAGGGTATGAATTAGTAACAGTAACCGAATTGATGGCCGATCAAGTATTGCAACCAAATTATGTCTACTTTAATCGTGTAGATGTTCAAAAAATCGATTAAGAAGCTTGCATTTTTGCTCGAAATAAGGTACATTAATGAAGTGCTAAAAGCACAGACCTTTTACAGAGTTTTGCGAATCACCAACGCTTTACTCAGTACTAGGCATAAAATAAAAGAAAGAGGTGTTTAGAAATGGCAATTTCTAAAGAAAAGAAAAACGAAATCATTAAAGAGTATGCGTTACACGAAGGAGACACTGGTTCACCAGAAGTACAAATCGCTGTATTAACATACGAAATCAACCACTTAAATGATCACATCCGTGTTCATAAAAAAGACTTCCACTCAAACCGTGGATTAATGAAAAAAGTTGGTCATCGTCGTAACTTGTTAGCATACTTACGTAACAAAGATGTTCAACGTTACCGTGAACTAATCAACCGTTTAGGATTACGTCGTTAATTTTAAGCCAATTGAGAACTCCCAGGCATTCGTGCTTGGGAGTTTTTTGATGTCATTAAACGATATAGCTTATAAACGATAATATGAAATAAATCGATGTACAAGAAAAGGCACACTCCAATAATGTTGGAGGTGTGCCTTTTCTTTAACAAATTACAGTTCTTTAATCGAATGTGAAACGATTTGACGATAACACATCATATTCTTACTATGATTCGATTTAATGACATTGCGTAAAATTTTAAATGCAGAACGCCCTAATTCGAGCGTATGCACGTCTACATAAGCATCAATTTGAACAGAAGGTTTGACAGAGTCGAATGTAATAATCGGCATCTGAAGTTGCTTCTCGTTCAAATAACGCTCAGCTCCTTCTGCAAAGAGTGAGTCTGCAGTAACAAGGCCATCAATAGGGCCGACCTCTAAAAGTTCTTTAATCGTCTCGTAACCCCGTTCAATCGTGAATTCATCCACTTGAGCAATGCGTTTTTCGTTAACATCCAGTTCGTATTCTTTTAAGGCTTTGATATAGCCCTCGAGACGCTCTCTGGATACGAATAATTGGTCGCGTCCACCGATAAAAGCAATCGATGATGCGCCTTTGTTAATAATATATTCAGTAGCATCAAATCCCGCTTTTTCATTGTTATTATCAACAAATGAAATGAGAGGGGAAAGTGTCTTACCGATAATCACCGCTGGAAATTCTTGTTCGATTGCAAAGTTTACAAGCGGGTCTCCCAATTCCCCGTACAGGAAGATTAAACCGTCCACTCGGCGTCCTAAAATCGTGTCTTTTAGAATAGCTAAGCGCTGCTGATTATCTTGCCCTGTACATAATTGAATCGAGTATTGATGATCGGCTGCAATCTGCGCAATCCCTCGAATAACTTCTGGGAAAAATGAGTTTTGATAAAATGCATCAGAGTCTTCCGGGAGAACTACACCAATGACATTCGTTTTTTTACTTGCTAAGCTTCGCGCATTGACGTTTGGGTGATAGTTCAATGTTTTCATCGCCTTACGCACTTTCTTTTTAGTGGCTTCGCTAATGCTTGACTTATCTTGTAACACCCGCGTTACTGTTGAAGGGGAGACCCCTGCAAGCTTGGCTACGTCTTTAATCGTGGCTGCCATCTGTATTCCTCCTTTCTAGTAAATGATTTATAAAAGAAAACACTGGATATGAACTTACAATAAATCCATATCCAGTGTTGTAAAAGTTCTATGACTTAATCGCTCCGTCAACCATACCTTTCATGATATGTTTTTGTGCGAGAATGAATAGGATGATAACAGGTAACATAATTAATAATGTTGAAGTTAAGATCATATCCCATTGTTTTGTAAATGAACCGGCGAAGTTTGAAACCGCGATTGGTAATGTTTGAATCGCATTTCCTTTACCAAGTAATAGAAGTGGTAATAGGAAGTCGTTCCAAATCCAAATACCGTTCAAGATTAAGATTGTAACGTAGATTGGTTTTAGGATTGGAAGAACTACGTAGAAGAATGTTTGCATTTTGTTACATCCATCTAATTCCGCAGCTTCTTCGATTTCTAAAGGAACTCCTTTAATGAATCCGTGGAACATGAATACTGATAGTGACATACCAAAACCAGTGTACGCTAAGATAATTCCTGGATAAGAACGTAATAAGCTAAATCCAAATAATGGAGTAGTTATCGCATCACTTAAAATTTTAAACCAAGTAACTAATGGATACATTACAACTTGGAAAGGAATTACCATTGAAGCAACGAAGATGAAGAAAATCACCGTTGAAGCTTTAGAGCGGTAACGAACTAATCCCCATGCAGCAAGAGCAGAGAATAATGTGATTGTTAATAATGAAATCACAGTAATAATGGTTGATGCTAAAAATGATGAAGGATAGTTAATCGATGGATTATTCCAGATTGTAACAATGTTTGTCCAAAGTTGTCCGAAACTTGCTGGAAGTGCAAGCGGATCTGCTAGGATATCAGCAGAACTCTTTGCAGAGTTGATCACTAAAAGAATGATTGGACTTAAGAAAAGTAAGAATAGGAGTAATCCTAAAATTTCGAGAAGTAAGATTCCAAATTTTTGTTTTTTCATTATAAGTCAATCTCCTTCCGTTTAGTGATAGATGTTTGAATTAAGCTGATGACTACTAAGATGAAGAATAAAATAACTGCACGAGCTTGACCTTGAGCCATTAAGTTATCTCCTGAAGCAGTATTGTAGATATTCATTGTAATGAACTCTGTACTTTGAATCGCTTTATCATGCCATAGTATTGAAGGGCCACCACCTGTTAATGAGAAGTTCACATCGAAAATCTTGAATGAGTTTGTAATTGTCAAGAAGAGCGATACAGTGAAGGCTGGCATTACCATTGGGATGATAATGTGACGAAGACGTTGCCATGCATTCGCGCCGTCAAGTGAAGCAGATTCTACAAGACTTGAAGGTACGTTTTGTAATGCAGCAAAATAAATCATCATGATGTAACCTGCATATTGCCATGTGTTTGTGATAATTAAAGCAGTGATTGCTAATCTCACATCTCCAAGGAATAGGTTGTTAATTAAAAATTCACTTCCGATTAGGTGACCTAAAGCAGGGAATACTGAGTTATAAATGAATTGCCAGATGTAACCTAATACAAGACCCCCGATTAAGTTCGGAATGAAGAAACCAGCACGGAAAATATCTTTTAATTTAATCTTACTTGAAACAAGTAGAGCTAAGCCGAATGATACAACGTTAACTACGATTACGTTAAATAATGCGAAGATAACAGTAATCATTAAAGAGTATTGGAAACGTGTGTCCGATAAACTGTCTGTAAAGTTTTTAAGTCCCACAAACTGTAAGTTAGTTTGTGTAACGCTCTTCCAGTCAGTTAGTGAGTAGTAGAACCCTAAGAAGAAAGGCACGATAATTACTAGTGCAAAGATGATAAATGCAGGTAACACTAAGCGGTAAAAATTGCGTTTTGCACGAGCTTCTCTGCTTAAAGCTTTCTTATTCTTAGACATATAAGAGTTCCTCCTTTTTTAGAATGAAGCGGTGAGGGTAGTCCCCACTTTGGCTCTATTGTAGCACATAACCCACAGTCACTAAAAGTGGCTGTGGGCCCATGCAAACAATCTTAATAATTATTTGTTAAGTAAGCTAGGCACTTCTTTGATTTGATTTGTAATCAATTCTTGGAATTTAGCTTTGTCAATTGAACCTTGTGCAAACTGTCCATAGATTGGTCCTAATTTGTTCATTAAGAAGTTATCAGGCATGAAGTATGGGTTGTCAAATGAGTAAACAGGTTTTTTAGCGCTAATCCATTCAGCTAAGAAGCGTGATAATGGAGCTGATGGTTTCTCAGTTGTGTTAGAGAATGGAGAAATCATGTTTGCTTTGTTTACGATGTAGTCTTGACCTTCTTGAGTATCAGCTAAGTCGTTGAAGAATTTGTTGATATATTCTAAAGCTTTAGTGTCTTTGTTAACTACGTAGTAAGATGGAGCACCGATGAATAATCCTTCAGCGTTTGTATCTTTACCAAGTGGTTGATAAGGGATGAATCCCATTTCGAAGTTAGCGTTTAATTGTTTTAGGTTAGGATCTTTCCAGTTACCTTGGTGTAGGAAAGCAGCTTTACCTGAAGCAAACGCTGAGTCCATGTCTTCTTGTGTACCAACTGTTAAGAGTTTTTTCTCTGTGTGATTGAATAATAATTCAACCCAGTTAGCATAGTTTGCTAAACGAGTTTGGTCAACTTCACCTTGAAGAACTTGGTTAACTATTGTACGGTCGCCGTTTGGAAGACCAGAACTTAAGTAAGCACCGAAGTCGTGGATACCCATGATCCAAGTTTCGCCTTCTTTAGTTGCAGTTGCTACAACTGTAGATAAACCTAACTCATCTTTTTTGCTTTCTAATGTTTCCATTGCTTTTTGAACAGCTTCAAATGAAGTTAGAGTAGATGGGTCGATACCCGCTTTAGTTAAGATTTCTTTGTTATAAGCTAAGCCGTATCCTTCTACAGATACAGGGAATCCGTATACGTCGTTACCTTGTTTGAATTCAAACTCAGTTTTGTCAATCCAGTCACCAGTTAATGGTTGTAAATTGTCTTTCCACATGTCGTAACCAGCTTGACCTTCGATTACGAATACGTCAGGAGCTGTACCAGCTGTGAATTCTGTTTTTAATTGGTCAGAGATTTTACATGAGCCTGAACATGTTTTAATGTTAACAGTTACTCCGTTTTTATCTCCCCATTCTTTAGCGTAAGCTGTTAAAGCTTCTTGAATTTCACTCTTGTTACTATATAAAGTGAATTCTTTTTTGCTCTCAGAGCTTCCTCCGTTAGAAGAGTTTTGATTTGCTCCACATCCAGCTAATGCTAAACCAGCTAAACCAAGAGCTAATGATTTTGTAAACCATTTGTTTGCCATAATATTTTTTCCTCCTTAAAATTCGTTATAGATTACGCAAACGATTTCTTAACTGTTCATAGTATACCGCTTTCATAAATCGTTTGCAAGTATTTTTATCAAAAAAATTTTAGATACTAAAAAAATGTGGATTTATAGCGATTTTCTTAAGTTGATAATGTTTGATTATGGCTAAAATTTCCAGTAATATCAAGAAATATCAAATAAGTATAAAAAAATATAAATTATTACTTGAGTTATTAAATAAAATATTCTAATATTAAAGCAAACGGTTGCGCAATATTTGCGCTTTCATTTGCAAGTAGAAATATTTATATAGAAAAGAGGGATTCATTGATGAGCAAAAGAGAATCAGGTGTGTTAATGCATATCTCATCATTACCAGGTAACTATGGTATTGGTTCTTTCGGAAAATCAGCATATGACTTTGTAGATTTTCTTGTTCGTACAAAACAAACTTATTGGCAAATTCTTCCATTAGGAACTACAAGTTATGGAGATTCTCCATATCAATCATTTTCTGCATTTGCAGGAAACACGAACTTTATTGATTTTGACATTTTAATAGAAGAAGGACTTCTAACGAAAGAAGATGTCCTCACAAATTGGGGCGAAGATGATACAACGGTTGACTACGCATTATTATATGAAAAACGTCGACCAGTTTTAGAAAAAGCCGTTGCTGCGTTTCTAGCAAAAGGCAAAACTCCTGCATACGAAAAATTCGTTGCGGATAAAGCAGAGTGGTTAGAACCATTTGCAGAATATATGGCCATTAAAGAATCTTTTGATATGAAACCATGGACAGCGTGGAGCGACGAAGCGATTAAACGCCGTCAACCAGAAGCGTTAGTGCAATACCGCTCACGCCTTGCAGATAAGTTAGACTATCACCGTGTGACACAATTCTTATTTGACGAACAATGGCATGCTCTTAAAAAATATGCGAATGACAACTTCATTCAAATTATTGGAGATATGCCAATTTATGTAGCAGCTGACAGCGTAGAAATGTGGGCAACACCACATTACTTCAAAACAGATGAAGAAGGGAATCCACTTTGTGTAGCTGGATGTCCTGCGGATGATTTTTCTCCGCTAGGTCAATTATGGGGGAATCCAATTTATAATTGGGAAGCAATGAAAGAAGATGGATACACTTGGTGGAGCAAGCGACTACAAGCAAGCTTTGAATTGTTTGATGTTGTTCGTATTGACCACTTCAGAGGTTTCTCAGCATATTGGGAAATTCCAGCATCAGCAGAAAACGCAACAATCGGGAAATGGGTTAAAGGTCCAGGGTATGATTTATTTAAAGCGGTGAAAGAGCAACTCGGAGAATTGCCAATTATCGCAGAAGACTTAGGTTTCATGGATGAAGATGTGATTAACCTTCGTGAAGCTACTGGATTCCCAGGAATGAAAATCTTGGAATTCGGATTTATGGGTGAGGATCCTAAGAGCGGAGATTTACCTCATCATTATCCAGTGAATGCAGTTGCCTATACAGGAACGCATGATAATGATACAGTATTAGGGTGGTATAACTCGGCGACAGAAAAAACAAGAGAATTCTGTAACCGTTACTTAAACCGCCGTGACGAAGAACCAATTAGCTTTGCACTGTTACGTGGCTTATATGGTTCTGTCAGTCGTATGACCGTTGCAACTATGCAAGATTTACTACAATTAGATGAAACAGCTCGTATGAACATTCCAAGTACACTAGGTGGGAACTGGGTATGGAGAATGAAAGAAGAGCAGTTAACAGAATCAGTAGAAGAATTCTTGCTTGGAATTACTGAATTGTACGATCGTGCAAATCCACATCATGAAGAAGTGGAAGAGGAGTTAGTTGAGGAATAACCTCATGGAAACCAAAAAGGAGAGAACAATGAAAGATTTTAAACAATATATAGAAGGAAACTTAGGTAAGTCTCTAAAAGACTGTTCAAAAGAAGAAGTGTACTTAGCCTTATTACAATTTACAAAAGAAAAAAGTGCAGCATTACCACAAAATAATGGTAAGAAAAAAGTGTATTACATTTCTGCAGAGTTCTTAATCGGTAAATTATTATCAAACAACTTAATTAACTTAGGTCTTTACGATGAAGTAAAAGAAGTGCTAGCAAAAGCTGGACATTCTTTAGCTGAAATCGAAGAAATCGAATTAGAACCTTCTTTAGGAAATGGGGGCTTAGGCCGTTTAGCAGCATGTTTCCTTGATTCTATCGCAACTCTTGGATTAACAGGAGACGGGGTTGGTTTGAACTACCACTATGGTTTATTCGAACAAAAATTCAAAAATAACCAACAAGATGCAGTTCCAAATGTTTGGTTAACACCTGAAAGCTGGTTAGTTCCAACAGAAACTTCTTATAAAGTACCGTTTGGCGACTTTACATTGACTTCAAAAATGTTTGATATCGATGTATTAGGATATGAACAATCTACTAAAAATAAATTACACTTATTCGATGTAGACTCAATCGATGAGTCTTTAGTATCAAGTGATTCTATCGCATTTGATAAAACACAAATCGCTAAAAACTTAACATTATTCTTATATCCAGATGATAGTGATGAAGCAGGACACTTACTACGTATTTACCAACAATACTTCATGGTAAGTAACGGAGCTCAATTATTAATCGACGAAGCGCTTGCGAAAGGAAGTAACTTACACGACTTAGCAGAGTACGCAACTGTTCAAATTAACGATACGCACCCTTCAATGGTAATTCCTGAATTAATTCGTTTACTTGGGGAACGTGGCATTGAATTCGATGAAGCAGTGGAAATCGTATCTGCAATGACAGCTTACACAAACCACACAATCTTATCAGAAGCGTTAGAAAAATGGCCGTTAGACTACTTAGAAAAAGTAGTTCCACATTTAGTGCCAATTATTAAAGAGTTAGATGCTCGCGTAAAAGCAAAATACGAAGATCCATCAGTAGCTATTATTGACGAACATGGCCGTGTTCATATGGCACATATGGATATTCACTACGGATATAGCGTAAACGGTGTTGCGGCACTGCATACGGATATCTTAAAAGAAAGTGAATTGAAGAATTTCTATGAGATTTATCCTGAGAAATTCAACAATAAAACAAACGGGATTACATTCCGTCGTTGGTTAATGCATGCCAACCCAGAATTAGCTAAATTATTAGATGAAACAATTGGAACAGATTGGCGTAAGGATGCTTCTAAATTAGAAGCGTTAAAAGCTTACCGCCATGATGCGATTGTTCGCGAAAAATTAGACAAGATTAAACGTGACAACAAGAAACGTTTAAGTGTTTACCTACAAGAAAAACAAGGAATCACAGTGAATGAAAATTCTATTTTTGATATCCAAATCAAACGTATGCACGAATATAAACGTCAACAAATGAACGCTTTATATGTGATTCATAAATACTTAGATATCAAGAGCGGAAACATTCCAGCTAGACCAATTACAATTATCTTCGGTGGGAAAGCAGCTCCTGCTTACGTTATTGCGCAAGACGTGATTCATTTAATTCTTTCATTATCTGAATTAATCGCCAATGACCCAGAAGTAAGTCCATATTTACAAGTGGTAATGGTTGAAAACTACAACGTAACAGCGGCAACACACTTAATTCCAGCATGTAATATTTCTGAACAAATTTCACTTGCATCTAAAGAAGCCAGCGGAACAGGAAATATGAAATTCATGTTGAATGGTGCCTTAACTCTTGGAACAGAAGACGGAGCTAACGTGGAAATCCATGAATTAGTTGGGGACGACAACATTTATATCTTCGGTGAGAAGAGTGACGAAGTAATCGCTCACTATGAAAAAGGCGACTACAACGCTAGTGAATATGCACAACGAGACGTGATTCGTCCATTAGTAGAATTCGTGAAGAGTGACGCTTTACTTGCAGTAGGAAATAAAGAACGTCTAGAGCGTCTATACCATGAGTTAACAACAAAAGACTGGTTCATGACTCTACTGGACTTAGAAGATTACATTGAAACAAAAGAACGTATGTATCGCGATTTCGAAGACAGAGATGAATGGAATGCTAAAGTGGTGACAAACATCGCAATGGCTGGTTTCTTCTCAAGTGACCGTACAATCGAAGACTACAACCGTGACATTTGGAAATTAAACTAAATCGATTGAAAGGGATACGGTGAATTCCATGCAAATAAAAAACGAAGCCATGCTCATCACTTACTCAGACAGCATGGGTAGCAATATGAAGGACTTAAAAGGAGTTCTTGATAAACATTTTAAAGGCGCGATTAGTGGGGTTCACTTACTCCCATTCTTCCCGTCTACTGGAGATAGAGGATTCGCTCCAAGCGACTACACACGCGTAGATCCCTCACTTGGATCTTGGGAAGATGTGGATGCATTAGGGGAACAATATTACTTAATGTTTGACTTCATGATTAACCATATTTCTCGTGAGTCTAAGTTCTTCCAAGATTTTGTCCAAAATCACGAAAACTCACCATACAAAGATATGTTTATTCGTATTCATGAGTTCTTCCCGCCAGGACGTCCAACTCAGGAAGATATCGACTTAATCTATAAACGTAAAGATAAAGCGCCATTCCAAACCGTTCACTTTGCGGATGGAACGACTGAAGAAGTATGGAACACATTTGGGGAAGAGCAAATCGACCTTGATGTTCGTAAAGAAATCGTGAAAGAATTTATTCGTGAAACGATTAAAAATATGGCAAGCCATGGCTGCTCATTAATTCGTTTAGACGCATTTGCATATGCGATTAAAAAATTGGATACAAACGACTTCTTTGTAGAACCAGATATTTGGGATTTATTAAATGAAGTTCGTGACGAAGCAGCAAAATACCAAGTGGAATTACTTCCTGAAATTCATGAGCATTATTCAATTCAAATGAAGATTGCACAGCATGATTACTTTGTATATGATTTTGCTTTACCAATGGTCGTTTTATATTCGCTCTATTCTGGAAAATCAAATCGTTTAGCAAACTGGCTACAAATGAGCCCAATGAAACAATTTACAACGTTAGATACACATGATGGTATCGGGGTTGTAGATGCTAGAGATTTATTAACAGATGAAGAGTTAGATTATACTTCAAACAAATTATATGAAGTAGGTGCTAACGTAAAACGTATTTACTCAAGTGAAAAATACAATAACTTAGATATTTATCAAATCAATAGCACATACTACAGTGCCTTAGGAAATGATGATGCAAGTTACTTATTATCACGTGTATTGCAATGCTTTGCACCTGGTATTCCACAAATTTACTATGTTGGATTACTTGCTGGGGAAAATGATATCGAGTTATTAGAATCTTCTAAAGAGGGCCGCAACATCAACCGTCACTACTACACAGTAGAAGAAATCGATCGTGAAGTAGAGCGTCCAGTTGTAAAACAATTGATTAACTTATTACGTTTCAGAAACACATCAAAAGCGTTTGATTTAGAAGGTTCTTTTGAAGTAGAAACTCCAACTGAGAACACAATCGTCATCACACGTAAAGATGCTTCAAACAGTACTGAAGCGCGCTTAGAAGCAAACTTAGAAACAAAAGAGTTCACAATTACAGAACAAGGAACTGTTGTCACTCTTTAATTTCTTTATTCGTAAATAATAAAATGAAGATGAGTGAGTTACTTCTCTATAAAAGAGAATCAACTCACTCGTTTTTGTTTACAAAAGAATAGTACTTAAAGTACAGATATGGTAAAATGACTCTGTATGACAAACTTTGTATCTTCTAGAGTCATCTTACTTTAGAAATAAAAGCGCTCGAACGCATCGAACGTTTTCATTTCTAAAAGTAGGTCTGGAAGATACGCAAATAAGAGAAAAGGAGATTAGTTATGTCAGAAAAGAAAGTTTTTAGCTACAACTGGGGCGGACGACTTTTACAAGTTGAAATCGGCCAATTAGCAAAACAAGCCAATGGTGCTGTATTAGTACGCTACGGTGATACTGTCGTGTTAACAGCGGCTGTTGGTACAAAACAAGCAAAAGATACAGATTTCTTCCCGTTAACAGTGAACTACGAAGAAAAAATGTACGCAGCAGGTAAAATCCCTGGAGGCTTCATCAAACGTGAAGGTCGTCCAAGTGAACATGCAACTCTTACAGCGCGTCTGATTGACCGTCCAATCCGTCCAATGTTTGCGGAAGGCTTCCGTAACGAAGTACAAATCACAAATACTGTAATGTCAGTAGATCCTAACTGCCCACCAGAAATGGCAGCAATGTTTGGTTCTTCATTAGCATTATGTATTTCAGATATTCCATTTGATGGACCAATCGCTGGGGTAGACGTAGGTCGTGTGAACGGTGAATACGTGATTAACCCAACAACTGAACAAAAAGAAAACTCAGATATCGAATTATCTGTAGCAGGTACTGCAACTGCCATCAACATGGTAGAAAGTTCAGCAAAAGAAGTGGGCGAAGAAGATATGCTTGGAGCATTATTATTCGGTCACGAAGAAATCAAAAAATTGGTGGCTTTCCAAGAAGAAATCGTTCGCGAAGTTGGTAAAGAAAAAATGGAAGTAACTTTACTTTCATTTGATGCGGATATCGAAGCGCAAGTAAAAGATTTATTCAGTCAAGCAATGATTCGCGCGATTCAAACAGAAGAAAAATTAGCGCGTGAAGCAAACATCGAAAAAGTGAAAGAAACTGCCATCGAACACTTCGAAGCAATCTTAGAAGAAAACGATGAAAAAGCAGGACTTCTAAAACAAGTTTCTCAATTAGTAGATAACTTAGAAAAAGACGAAGTACGTCGTTTAATCACAGAAGAAAAAGTACGTCCTGATGGTCGTAAGATTGACGAAATTCGTCCATTATCATCTGAAATCGACTTATTACCACGTGTTCACGGTTCAGGTTTATTCACTCGTGGACAAACGCAAGCGTTAACTTCAGCAACACTTGCACCTCTTGGAGAATATCAAGTGATTGATGGTTTAGGAATCGAAGAAGGAAAACGATTCATTCACCACTACAACTTCCCACAATTCTCTGTAGGTTCAGTAGGTCGTGCTGGTAGTCCAGGTCGTCGTGAAATTGGTCACGGTGCGCTAGGGGAACGTGCATTGAAACAAGTGATTCCAAGTCCAGAAGACTTCCCTTACACAATCCGTCTTGTATCAGAAGTATTAGAATCAAATGGTTCTTCTTCTCAAGCAAGTATTTGTGCGGGAACATTAGCATTGATGGCTGCTGGTGTGCCAATTAAAGCACCTGTAGCAGGTATCGCGATGGGTCTTATTTCTGACGGTACAAACTACACAGTCTTAACAGATATCCAAGGGTTAGAAGACCACTTAGGAGATATGGACTTTAAAGTAGCGGGTACAAAAGACGGAATTACAGCTCTTCAAATGGATATTAAGATTCAAGGGATTACAGAACAAATCTTACGTGAAGCCCTAACACAAGCGAAGAAAGCACGTTTTGAAATTCTTGAAGAATTAACATCTACAATTGCGGAACCTCGTAAAGAGTTAAGCCCATATGCACCTAAGATTGAAATGATTTCTATCCATCCTGATAAGATTAAAGTGGTTATCGGACGTGGTGGTGAAACAATCAACGCTATCATCGATGAAACTGGCGTTAAAATCGATATCGACCAAGAAGGTCACGTATCAATCGCTTCTACAGATGCTGCGATGATTCAACGTGCAAAAGAAATCATCGAAGATTTAACACGTGAAATCGAAGTCGGTCAAGTGTACGAAGGAACTGTACGCCGTATTGAAAAATTCGGTGCATTCGTAGAAATCGCTAAAGGGAAAGATGGATTAGTTCATATTTCTGAATTAGCACACGAACGCGTTGGTAAAGTAGAAGATGTACTTGCTTTAGGCGACAAAGTGACTGTGAAAGTTATCGAAATCGATGGACAAGGACGTATCAACTTATCACGTAAAGCATTATTACCAAAAGAAGATAAAGAATAATCTTTCTTTTCTAGCCTCTGCATGTTGCAGGGGCTTTTTTGTTTCTTCAAAAAGTACAGCGATAGAGCACTTTAGGAATTCTTTGATATTCGCAAAAAAACGACAAATATGATATTCTTATAGAGTATATAGGGTGGTGGATTCTGCCCAAAGGAATCAATTTAAATAAAAGAAAATGAGAGGTAAACCATGAGTTCAATTAAAATCATCGCACTTGGTGGTGTGAGAGAAAACGGTAAGAGTTTATATGCCGTTGAAGTGGAAGAAGAGATCTTCGTCTTAGATTGCGGTCTTGTCTATCCTGAAGACGAACTATTAGGGATTGATGTTGTCATTCCTGATTTCACATACTTAGAAGAAAACAAAGAGCGTATTGCAGGGGTGTTCTTAACGCACGGTCATGCCGATGCGGTAGGCGCGTTGCCATATTTCTTACAAAATATCGATGCACCTGTATTTGGTTCAAAATTAACCATTGCATTAGCGAAATACTATGTTGAATCTTCAAATGTTGTAAAAGGATTTAACGACTATCATGAAGTGACAGAAAATACAGAGATTGATTTCCCAACTGCAACGGTTAAATTCTTTAAAACAACGCATACGATTCCAGATTCATTAGCGATTGTGATTAAAACAAGCGAAGGAAATATTGTGTACACTGGGGACTTCAAGTTCGACCAAAGTGCAGCAGTGGAATACCAAACAAACTTTGGACGTATCGCCGATGTCGGTGAAGACTATGTACTAGCGCTTCTAAGTGATTCAAGTGACGCAGAAAGCACTGTAGAAAACGTGAGCGACCGTAAAGTAGCAGAAACGATGTTAGAGACGTTCATGAATGCAGAAGGCCGTATTATCGTTGCCTGCGTTGCAAGTAATATTTTACGTATTCAACAAGTGATTAATGCAGCCTATGAGTCAGGACGCAAAATCTTCCTAACAGGATCTGAACTAGAAGAAATCGTCAATATCGCATTAAGCTTGAATAAATTAACTGTTCCAGATAAAGAGTTAATCGTCAGCTTCAATCAAATGAAGAAATTAGCCGATGATGAGTTAGTCATCCTTGAAACTGGAAATGCCGGTGAGCCAATTAAAGCCTTGCAAAAGATGGCGCTTGGACGTCACCGTCAAGTGAACTTACACGAAGGCGACTTAGTGTATATCGCGACAACTCCATCTGTAGCAATGGAAACGCAAATCGCACGTACGAAAGACTTAATCTACCGTGCAGATGCTGAAGTGTTCGAAATGGCCAACAGCAAAAAATCAAGTGGACACGCGACTCCAAATGACTTGAAACTGATGTTGAACTTACTTCAACCAACCTTCTTCATCCCAGTTCAAGGCGAATATCGTAGCCTTTTAGCGCATGCGGAACTAGCCAATGAATTAGGAATTCCATATAAAAACATCTTCATTCCTGGTAAAGGGGATGTCGTGGAAATCGAGAATGGCCGTATGAGCGTTACCGGACAAGTTCCAGCAGGAAATGTTTTAGTAGACGGAATCGGCGTTGGAGATATCGGAAATATCGTCTTGAAAGACCGTAAGATTTTGTCTGAAGATGGCGTATTCGTTGCCGTTGTGACGATTTCAAGACGTCTAGGAAAAATCCTTAGCGGCCCACAAATCATTTCACGCGGATTCGTATATATGAAGACAAGTGAAGAACTCTTAACAGAAGCGCAAAAGATTGTAACAGAGGTTGTCGAAGAAAACTTAGCAAGTGATGATTTCGAATGGCCACGCCTCAAACAAGAAGTCAGAGACGCATTAAGTCGTTACTTGTTTGATAAAACCAAACGTCGCCCAGTCATCCTCCCGATGATTATGGAAGCTTCTAACTATAAGAAATAATTGAATTTAAGGAGATTAGAATGAATTCAAAAGCAGTTAAAATCTTACTTGAAGTACTTGGAGCCGTTGTGGTTTCAGTAGTCTTATCTTTCATTCCGCAAGAATCAATCCCGTTTGTTGTGGATTTAGCGATTATCCCATTAATCTTTGTGGCATTACGTCGCGGTTTAGTATGGGGATGTATTGCAAGCACCTTATTTGGTGTCATCCACATGTTCATTCATCCAAGTGGAGCAGGATACTTTATCGTTCCTTTCCATGATTCAGTGATGGCATACGGATTCGTGGGCGTTGCTGGTTTCTTTGCTCGTAACACCGTTCGCACAGCCTTCAATGCGCGTACATCTTCAACAACTTTAAACGTCGTGACAGCAAGTTTGATTGCCACATTTGTAAGCTATGGGTTCCATGCGATTGCTGCAGCCATTGGAGCGCCAACGTTATTTGCTGCTGAAAAAGTAGCGTTAGGACAAGGATTCCTAGGTTTTGGCATGAACTTTGTTGTGACATTAGTAGTGACACTTGTACTTTTAGTAACACCAATTTACGTGAAACGTTCGCTATATATTCCAAAAGGAACACGTTTCTTATCACGCCGCGAACAATCACATTTATTAAACGATTAATAGTAAAGAAGAGAAAGGCCCTGATTCGTCGCGGTCTTTTTTCTTTCAATTTTGAGAGGAGAGCCAATGACATTTATTAGTTCGATTCTATATTTCATTATTTTAATCAATACGATTGCTGCGATTATCACGGTGTTTCGTGAACCACGCGAAATTGCCGCTACATGGGGATGGCTTATCGTCCTTGTGATGCTTCCAGTAATCGGATTTATCGTCTACTTTTTCTTTGGTCGACGTATTCGTAAAAAAAGAATCTTTAATTTACGTGCCCAAGAAACAATCGGTCTGCAAGAATTAATCGAGCAGCAACAACGTGACTTGGCTTATACGAAGGAAAAAATCGGACCTGCGAAATTCCGCTTTAAGAACCCGTACCAAGAAGACTTAGCTTCTTTCTTTCTGGAAGCCGATGATGCGATTATTACCGAAAATAATCATGTGGAGATGTTTGTTGACGGAGAAGAGAAGTTTAACCGTTTAAAAGAAGATATTAAAAACGCCAAACATCATATTCACATGTTGTATTACATTTTTAACCAGGACGAAATTGGCGAAGAAATCATGCAGCTCTTGATTGATAAAGCCCAACAAGGGGTCGAGGTTCTCGTGATTTATGATGCCCTTGGTTCTCGCCTGACACGTAATGCTTTTTGGAAAAGATTGCATGAGGCAGGCGGTCAATCCGTAGCCTTCTTTGGATACACATTCGGATTTATCAACTGGCGTATTAACTACCGTAACCACCGTAAGATTGTCGTAATTGATGGCAGCATCGGCTATATTGGCGGTTTTAATATTGGGGACGAATATTTAGGGAAAGGCCCGCTTGGTGCTTGGCGAGATACACATCTGCGCATCGTTGGAGATGCCGTATATTCATTGCAATCGCGTTTCTTCATCGATTGGAATGCCGCCGTTAAAGAAGAACAAAGAAGAGAATTTATGCCTGAGTATTTTCCTTTAACCAAAGCGGAGGGCGATAATACCATACAGATTGTTTCGACGGGTCCAGATAGCGATGTTCAAAAAATCAAGTTTGGTCTCATAAAGATGATTTTAATGGCGCGAAAGTCAGTGTGGATTCAAACTCCATACTTTATTCCGGACGAGAGTATTCAAGAGGCTTTAAGTATTGCCGCAATGTCTGGAGTGGACGTGCGCGTGATGATTCCATGTAAGCCGGACCATCCAGTCGTCTATCGTGCGACAGAGTACTATTCTCAACAATTGCTGAAATCTGGTGTGAAGATTTATGTTTATCAAAAAGGATTCCTTCATGCAAAAACGATGGTCGTAGATGGTGAAATGGCAACCGTTGGGACGTCAAATTTCGATATGAGAAGTTTCCGCTTAAACTTCGAGGTGAATGCCTTCGTTTATAACGAACAATTCGCGAAACAAGTCGAAGAAGACTTCATGCGTGACTTGAAGAACTGTACCATTGCCAATGAAAAATACTTTGAAAAACAAGACCGCTGGAAGAAATTTAAACAGAAATTTTCGAGACTCTTCGCTCCTATTTTATAGGATGTGAGTCTTCGCGCTCAGAAATCGACCACTGGGCCAAACCAACGCAAGCATCGTTAAAAACGATGTGCGTATGGTTTGGGAAGCAAAACTTCACAGTGTGAAGTTTTGTATTTCTGCGAAGACGAACTCAACTCCATAGGATACGAGGGCGAACGCTCAGGGCCGAATCATTGGACTGATATGCCGCAAGGGACTCGGCACGAGTCGTGCGGACATATCAGGAAATGGACGTCGGGCTGTGAGCCCGAGTTCAACTGTATAGGATGTGAGAAAAGGCGTTTATAGGCGATGACGGTTCGCAGGTTAGCCGTAAACGGTCTGTAAGACCGTGCAAAATCCTTCACAGTGCGAAGGATTTGGGCGTGGGCATTGCAAATTGTATTGGAATATAAGTTAATAAGACAATACAGTATAAATTATTTGCAGTTTTAACTCTAACCTCGAAAGGCTTGAGCCTATGCCTTTTCGAACTCAACTAAAACAGGATGTGAGGGCGAGTGGTCAGCTTTCGACCCTTTACCGAAATTAACGCAAGCGTCC
>CAUTST010000017.1:0-31103 GCA_963540995.1 uncultured Streptococcus sp. | reverse complement strand
TTTGAGCAAAATAATACTATAAAAGAGCAAAATTATCATATGTGATAATTATCATATATGATAATTTTAAGGTGTGGAGGTGGGAGAGATGAAGCGCAAGTTTAAAATCAAAAAAGATATGGTAGATAAGTTAGATGAGTATTCATACGAAGAGAAAGTAAAATATGCAGCCATATTAAAAATACTGCAAGAAGATGGATTAACAGATGAGATGATTCAAAAATGGGGGCGTTGGTATAAAGGAAAACATGGATTGCTAATAAACCTTTCAAAAAATGTTAAGGAGGAGATGGACGATGGGGACGTACCTAACTTCAAAACTTTGCAAGCTTTCATCAGAATATCCGACGTTTGAGTATGACTTAGAAAAGGAAGTGATGAAGCAACGAGTTGCGTTGCAGATGACAAAGTTACAAACAGTGACAGGACTTTCTTTGGAAGACTTTGCAAATGAAGTTGACCTTAAAGCATCAAATCTTTCAAGATTGCAGAGTGGAGACCATAATCCAACGATTCTCACTCTGTTGGATTTAGCCTATCGATGTGGATATGATGTAGAAGTGAAAGTAAAAAAGAAAAAACTGCCTAAGTAGAATTACAAAATTACAATTTTTCACAGAAAAAATCTCTTAGAGCATAGCAATTTAACTCCTAAATTTGTTTTTATAAGTGTAAGACTTATTAAATTATGAATAGAAATAAGGAGGGCAAATTATGACACAACATACATTTGTTGAGAAGAAACTGCATTTACGATTCAAAGGGAGTGACGGGGAGACAAAGAACCTGATTATTTCACGTCCTAAGGATAAATTGAAGAAGGACTCAGCTAATATAGCAATGGAGAGTATTATAGAAGCTAATCTTTTTGAAAAAGACGGAGTTCAATTGTATGAAGGCCGAAGAGATGTTTATTATAAGACTCGGAGAGTGGATGTCTTTCTTTAACAACAACAAATAATCGAATAAATATCCACCGGATTAGCCGGTGGATATTTATTTGTGGAGTAACTTTCTTCTATATATTATACCGAATAAAAAGGGAACATTTTCTCTTAAGAAAATTCTTGACGTGTTGAAGGAGAAATGCTATTCTATTAGAGGTGCTTTTATACCTGATTCCTGATAAGTAATCAAATCAGTCGTGCTGACTGGTAAGAAGGCCATTTTATGAGACAGCGATGTCTTTTAATTTTTAACAAAAAATGGTCCGCCCGGAAGTGTGGACCAAGAAGAACCCGTTAGGGAAGGAGGAAGAGCTTAATGCCAACAATTAACCAATTAGTCCGTAAACCTCGTAAATCAGCAGTTGAGAAATCAGCTTCTCCAGCGTTAGGTAAAGGCTATAACAGTTTCAAAAAATCACAAACGAATACAAACTCTCCACAAAAACGTGGTGTATGTACTCGTGTAGGTACTATGACACCTAAAAAACCTAACTCAGCGTTACGTAAATATGCCCGTGTACGTTTATCTAACTTAATCGAAGTAACTGCGTACATTCCAGGTATCGGTCACAACTTACAAGAACACAGCGTTGTATTAATCCGTGGTGGACGTGTAAAAGACTTACCAGGGGTACGTTACCATATCATTCGTGGTGCTTTAGACACTGCAGGAGTTAACAACCGTATGCAAGGTCGTTCTAAATACGGTACTAAACGTCCTAAAAAATAATTTTTAAAAAATAAACACTCATTAAATGAAAGGAGGATTATAAATGCCTCGTAAAGGTCCTGTCGCAAAACGTGATGTTTTACCTGATCCAATTTATAATTCAAAACTAGTTACTCGTTTAATCAACCGTTTAATGGTAGATGGAAAACGTGGTAAAGCTGCAACAATCTTATATAACGCATTTGATATCGTTAAAGAAAAAACTGGAAACGATCCAATGGAAGTTTTCGAACAAGCAATGAAAAACATTATGCCTGTTCTTGAAGTTAAAGCTCGTCGTGTAGGGGGTTCTAACTACCAAGTTCCTGTGGAAGTTCGTCCAGACCGTCGTACTACATTAGGTTTACGTTGGTTAGTAAACTACTCACGTCTACGTGGTGAAGACACAATGGAAGTTCGTTTAGCTAAAGAAATTATGGATGCTGCGAACAACACTGGTGCTTCTGTTAAGAAACGTGAAGACACACATAAAATGGCTGAAGCGAACAAAGCGTTTGCTCACTATCGTTGGTAAGATTAAAAAGGTTTTTCAACCTTTTTGGTCTCGCTTATTGTTAGAAATATAGAAAGAGGTGTAGAACGAAGATGGCAAAAAGAGAATTCTCTCTTGAAAATACTCGTAATATTGGTATCATGGCCCACATCGATGCAGGTAAAACTACAACGACTGAGCGTGTACTTTATTACACTGGTAAAATCCATAAAATTGGTGAAACTCACGAAGGAGCTTCACAAATGGACTGGATGGAACAAGAACAAGAACGTGGTATCACTATTACATCAGCTGCTACAACAGCACAATGGAAAGGTCACCGTATCAACATCATCGACACTCCAGGGCACGTGGACTTCACAGTTGAAGTAGAACGTTCTCTACGTGTATTAGATGGTGCTGTAGCTGTACTTGATGCACAATCTGGGGTAGAACCTCAAACAGAAACTGTATGGCGTCAAGCTACAACATACGGAGTTCCACGTATCGTATTTGCAAACAAAATGGATAAAATCGGTGCTGACTTCTTATATTCGGTACGTACAATCCACGAACGTTTACAAGCAAATGCACACCCAATTCAATTACCAATCGGAGCTGAAGACGACTTCTCTGGTATCATTGACTTAATCAAAATGAAAGCTGAAATCTATACAAATGACTTAGGTACAGATATCCAAGAAACTGATATCCCTGAAGATTTAAAAGATTTAGCTGAAGAATGGCGTGAAAAATTAGTGGAAGCTGTTGCTGAAACTGATGAAGAATTAATGGAACGCTATTTAGAAGGTGACGAAATTTCAGAAGCTGAATTAAAAGCAGCTATCCGTAAAGCTACATGTGCGGTAGAATTCTACCCAGTATTATGTGGTTCTGCCTTCAAAAACAAAGGGGTACAATTAATGCTAGATGCAGTAGTTGACTACTTACCATCTCCATTAGATGTTCCTTCAATCAAAGGTATTGATCCTAACACAGACCAAGAAGTAGAACGTCATTCATCTGATGAAGAACCATTCTCAGCATTGGCCTTCAAAGTTATGACTGACCCATTCGTAGGTCGTTTAACATTCTTCCGTGTGTACTCTGGTACTTTACAATCAGGTTCATATGTTAAGAACTCAACGAAAGGTAAACGTGAACGTGTAGGACGTATCCTACAAATGCACGCAAACTCTCGTAAAGAAATTCCAGAAGTATTCTCAGGAGACATCGCTGCTGCAGTTGGTCTTAAAGATACAACTACAGGGGACACATTATGTGACGAAAAAGCAGAAGTTATCTTAGAATCAATGGAATTCCCTGATCCAGTTATCGAGGTTGCTATTGAACCTAAATCAAAAGCTGACCAAGATAAAATGGGTATTGCTTTACAAAAACTTGCAGAAGAAGATCCAACATTCCGTGCTTACACTAACCAAGAAACTGGTGAAACAGTTATCGCTGGTATGGGTGAGTTACACTTGGATATCATCGTTGACCGTATGCGTCGTGAGTTCAAAGTAGAAGCTAACGTAGGTGCTCCTCAAGTATCTTACCGTGAAACATTCCGTGCTTCTACACAAGCTGAAGGTAAATTCGTTCGTCAATCAGGTGGTAAAGGTCAATACGGTCACGTATGGATTGAATTTACTCCTAACGAAGAAGGTGCTGGATTCGAATTCGAAAACGCAATTGTCGGTGGGGTTGTTCCTCGTGAATACATCCCTGCAGTTGAAGCTGGATTGAAAGATGCTATGGAAAACGGGGTATTAGCTGGTTATCCATTAGTTGACATCAAAGCTAAACTTTACGATGGAAGCTACCATGATGTCGATTCATCTGAAACAGCCTTCAAAGTTGCCGCTTCTATGGCATTGAAAGCTGCTGCTAAGAAAGCTCAACCTGCAATCTTAGAACCTATGATGGCTGTTGAAATTACAGTTCCTGAAGAATACTTCGGAGATGTAATGGGCCACGTTAACGCTCGTCGTGGACGCGTTGAAGGTTCTGAAGTTCGTGGTAACGCACAAATCGTTAAAGGTATGATTCCTTTATCAGAAATGTTCGGTTACGCAACTACATTACGTTCTGCAACACAAGGTCGTGGTACTTTCAGTATGACATTTGACCACTATGAAGATGTTCCTAAGAGCATTGCAGAAGAAATTATTAAGAAAAACGGCGGTAACGGAGAATAATCTCTAACGCTGCATCCTATCAAATGAACTGAATCGACTGGTTATGTCAGTCATAACCAGTTGATTTTTAAGAGAGTTCTTTGGTATAATTACAATCGGTAGATACTGTTATAGAATCTAACAAAACTCAATTATTAGGAGGAATCATTTAAATGGCAAAAGAAAAATTTGACCGTTCAAAACCACACGTTAACATTGGTACAATCGGCCACGTTGACCACGGTAAAACAACATTAACTGCTGCTATTACAACAGTTTTAGCTAAGAAAGGTTTCGCGCAAGCTCAAGATTACGGTTCAATCGATAAAGCTCCAGAAGAACGCGAACGTGGTATCACAATCAACACAGCTCACGTTGAGTACGAAACTGACACTCGTCACTACGCTCACGTTGACTGCCCAGGACACGCGGACTACGTTAAAAACATGATCACTGGTGCTGCTCAAATGGACGGTGCTATCTTAGTAGTATCTGCAGCTGACGGCCCAATGCCACAAACACGTGAACACATCTTATTATCACGTCAAGTAGGTGTTCCTTACATCGTTGTATTCTTAAACAAAGTTGACATGGTTGACGATGAAGAATTATTAGAATTAGTAGAAATGGAAGTTCGTGACTTATTATCAGAATACGATTTCCCAGGCGATGACACTCCAGTTATTGCAGGTTCTGCTTTACGCGCTTTAGAAGGCGACGCTTCATACGAAGAAAAAATCTTAGAATTAATGGCTGCAGTTGACGAATACATCCCAACTCCAGAACGTGACGTTGACAAACCATTCATGATGCCAGTCGAAGACGTGTTCTCAATCACAGGTCGTGGTACTGTTGCTACAGGTCGTGTTGAACGTGGACAAGTTCGTGTTGGTGACGAAGTTGAAATCGTTGGTATTTCAGAAGAAACTTCTAAAACAACTGTTACAGGTGTTGAAATGTTCCGTAAATTGTTAGACTATGCTGAAGCAGGGGATAACATTGGTACATTATTACGTGGTGTTACACGTGACAACATCGAACGTGGACAAGTTCTTGCTAAACCAGGAACAATCACTCCACATACAAAATTCAAAGCTGAAGTTTACGTATTAACTAAAGAAGAAGGTGGACGTCATACTCCATTCTTCTCTAACTACCGTCCACAATTCTACTTCCGTACAACAGACATCACTGGTGTTTGCTTGTTACCAGAAGGCGTTGAAATGGTAATGCCTGGTGACAACGTAACTATGGAAGTTGAATTAATTCACCCAGTTGCTATCGAAAACGGTACTAAATTCTCTATCCGTGAAGGTGGACGTACAGTAGGTGCTGGTTCAGTAGCTTCTATCGAAAAATAATTTTTCTTAAAATTGATTTTCAAGACTATCCAATTTTGGATAGTCTTTTTTTATATTTTTTTCTGTTTCAAAATGTCAGACAATTGAAAGCGAATTGCAAAATTCACAAGCAAAGCCTAAAAATGTTGATTTTACGGCATTTGTAAAGGTTTTAAACAAAAATGGAACACACGGGCGCGTGTGCATAAATAAATGCTATTAAATCAACGGTTTTCGCTTGCAATCAAAAGGAGAATCTTGTATACTATTAAAAGTGCCGCAGAGGAATGTAAATTCTAAAGCTGCATACCCCCTCTTAAAATAAGAAGGGGAGCTATGAAACGAGAGGTTGCGACACGCCCGGACGCTTTGCCACGAAAGGGTCAAGTCGGAAATTCGCGTGGAGCTAGTCTTATGACAACATTAGACGAAGGAGGAAAGAAAATGGCAAAACAAAAAATCCGTATCCGTTTGAAAGCTTACGAACATCGTGCGCTTGATCAATCAGCGGAAAAAATCGTAGAAACAGCAAAAAGAACTGGTGCTAGCGTAGCTGGTCCAATTCCATTGCCAACAGAAAGATCGCTTTACACAGTTATTCGTGCGACTCACAAATATAAAGATTCTCGCGAACAATTTGAAATGCGTACACATAAGCGTTTGATCGACATCGTTAATCCAACGCCAAAAACTGTTGATGCCTTAATGAAGCTTGACTTACCAAGCGGCGTTGACATCGAAATCAAATTATAATAAATAGAAAAAATGGAGGTGTAACCATGACCAAAGGAATCTTAGGCAAAAAAGTAGGGATGACTCAATTCTTTACAGAAGCAGGTGAACTTATTCCTGTAACAGTAGTTGAAGTAACTCCAAACGTTGTTCTTCAATTAAAAACGATCGAAAACGACGGTTACGAAGCTGTTCAATTAGGTTTCGACGACTTACGTGAAGTATTATCAAATCGCCCTGCTAAAGGTCATGTAGCAAAAGCAAATGCTACTCCTAAGCGCTTCATTCGTGAATTCAACAATGTCGAGCTTAGCGAGTACGAAGTAGGACAAGAAATTACAGTTGATGTATTCAAAGCAGGAGACATCGTTGACGTAACAGGTACATCTAAAGGGAAAGGTTTCCAAGGTGCTATCAAACGTCATGGACAATCTCGCGGACCAATGGCACACGGTTCTCGTTACCACCGTCGTCCTGGTTCAATGGGTGGAGCATCATTCCCATCACGCGTTTTCAAAGGTAAAGCATTACCTGGACAAATGGGTGGCGACCGTATCACTATTCAAAACTTAGAAGTAGTGAAAGTTGATGCAGAACGCAATGTAATCTTAATCAAAGGTAACGTACCTGGATCTAAGAAATCATTAGTAGAAATTAAAACAGCAGTTAAATCTAAATAATAAAATAGGGAAGGAGGAACGAGAGAATGACAAAAGTTACATTATTTAAACAAGATGGAACAACAAACGGAGAAATCGAATTAAACTCAGAAATCTTCGGAATTGAACCAAACGAAAATGTAGTATTCGACGCAGTAATCATGCAACGCGCTTCATTACGTCAAGGAACACACGCTGTTAAAAACCGTAGTGCAGTAAGCGGAGGCGGCCGTAAACCATGGCGCCAAAAAGGAACTGGTCGTGCTCGTCAAGGATCAATCCGTTCACCACAATGGCGTGGCGGAGGTATTGTATTCGGACCAACACCTCGTTCATATAGTTACAAATTACCTAAAAAAGTACGTCGCTTAGCGATTAAATCAGTATTATCACAAAAAGTATTGGATAACAAGCTTGTTGTAGTGGAAGCATTACAATTTGACGCACCAAAAACAAAAGAGTTTGCACAAGTATTGTCTAACTTAAACGTTGATACAAAAGTGTTAGTAGTTGTAGAATCTTCAAACGATTTCGCATTATTAGCAGGACGTAACATTCCAAACGTAACAATCGTTGACGAAACAGATGTTACAGTATTAGACGTTGTAAACAACGACAAATTATTATTCACAAAAGCAGCTCTTTCTAAAGTAGAGGAGGGACTTCAATAATGGATGCACGTGACGTAATCAAACGCCCAATCATTACTGAAGCTTCAATGCTTGCTACTGACGAAAAGAAATACACTTTTGAAGTAGATGTACGTGCTAACAAAATTCAAGTACGTCAAGCCGTAGAAGAAATTTTTGGTGTTAAAGTTGAAAAAGTTAACATCTTAAATGTACGTGCTAAATTCAAACGTGTTGGC
Source organism: uncultured Streptococcus sp. (assembly GCA_963540995.1). Lineage (GTDB taxonomy): Bacteria > Bacillota > Bacilli > Lactobacillales > Aerococcaceae > Granulicatella. The sequence continues at coordinate 23,175 of CAUTST010000017.1, read as the reverse complement.
CGCTACGGTGGTTACACTAACAAACGTCGTAAAGCAATTGTGAAGCTTACAAAAGATTCAAAAGATATTCAATTATTCGCTGAAGAAGCTTAATCTTCAGAATGAAAAACTACTATAATAATAGGAGGAAATAGACGTGGCGATTAAAAAATATAATCCAACCTCAAACGGCCGTCGTAATATGACAGGTTATGACTTCAGCGAAATCACAAAGTCAACACCAGAAAAAACTTTGTTGGAATCATCAAAAAACAACGCTGGTCGTAACAGCCAAGGTAAAATCACTGTACGTCACCAAGGTGGCGGACACAAACGTGCTTACCGTGTGATCGACTTCAAACGTAACAAAGATAACGTTGAAGGTGTAGTTCACTCAATCGAGTACGATCCAAACCGTACAGCAAACATTGCATTAATTCACTATGTAGATGGAGTTAAAGCATACATCGTTGCTCCAAAAGGTTTACAAGTAGGACAACGTATCGAATCAGGAGAACATGCTGATATTAAAGTAGGTAATGCTTTACCATTAGCAAACATCCCAGTGGGTACTGTAATCCACAACATTGAAACAAAACCAGGTAAAGGCGGACAATTAGTTCGTTCAGCTGGTACAAGTGCACAAGTACTTGGTCAAGAAGGTAAATACACTTTAGTTCGTTTGAACTCAGGTGAAGTTCGTATGATTCTTTCAACTTGCCGTGCAACAATTGGTACAGTTGGTAACGAACAACACGAATTAATTAACTTCGGTAAAGCAGGACGTTCTCGTTGGAAACGTAAACGCCCAACAGTTCGTGGTTCTGTAATGAACCCTAACGATCACCCACACGGTGGTGGTGAAGGTCGCGCTCCTATCGGACGTCCAACACCTGTATCTCCATGGGGTAAACCAGCTCTTGGATACAAAACTCGTAGCAAGAAAGCTCGTTCTAACAAGCTTATTGTTCGTGGTCGTAAAAAATAATTAACTAGATAGCAAATCTGATTCTATTAAAATTCTGGAAGGAGGATTTCCATAATGGGTCGTAGTTTGAAAAAAGGACCTTTCGTCGATGATCATTTGATGAAAAAGGTTGAAGCTGCTCAAGGTAGCGACAAAAAAGTTGTGATCAAAACTTGGTCACGTCGTTCAACAATTTTCCCAAACTTTGTTGGACAAACAATTGCTGTATATGACGGCAGAAAACATGTTCCAGTTTATATTCAAGAAGACATGGTAGGTCACAAATTAGGTGAATTCGCACCAACTAGAACTTACCGTGGTCACGTGAATGACGATAAGAAATCTAAACGCAAATAACGAGGGGAGGACTTGAAAAATGTCAGAACAAATCACATCTGCTAAAGCAGTTGCTAAAACAGTTCGTATTGCACCTCGTAAAGCTCGCCTTGTTGTCGATCTAATTAGAGGTAAAAAAATCGGTGACGCAATTTCAATCTTGAAATTCACACCACGTTCTGCATCACCAATCGTAGAAAAAGTTTTAATGTCTGCAATTGCTAACGCTGAACACAATTTCGACTTAGATGTTGAAAACTTATATGTAAGTGAAGCTTACGTGAACGAAGGACCAACAATGAAACGTTTCCGTCCACGTGCTAAAGGATCAGCTTCACAAATCTTAAAACGCACAAGCCACATCACTGTAGTGGTATCAGAGAAGAAGGAGGGATAATCAGTGGGTCAAAAAATTCATCCATTAGGAATGCGTGTCGGAATCATCCGTGACTGGGATTCAAAATGGTACGCTGAAAAAGATTTCGCAGAATTCTTACATGAAGATTTAAAAATCCGTGATTATATCCGTAAACAATTAAACGAAGCTAGCGTTTCAACAATTGAAATTGAACGTGCTGCTAATCGTGTTAATGTTTCAATCCACACAGCTAAACCAGGTATGGTCATTGGTAAAGGTGGATCTGAAGTAGATAAATTACGTACAAACTTAAACAAATTAACAGGTAAACGAGTTCACATTAACATTGTTGAAATCAAAAAACCTGATTTAGATGCTAAATTAGTTGCTGAAGGAATCGCTCGCGACCTAGAACGTCGTATCGCTTTCCGTCGTGCACAAAAACAAGCAATCCAACGTACAATGCGCGCTGGTGCTAAAGGAATCAAAACAATGGTATCAGGTCGTTTAAACGGTGCCGATATCGCTCGTTCAGAAAGCTATTCAGAAGGAACAGTTCCATTGCATACATTACGTGCGGACATTGACTACGCATGGGAAGAAGCAGATACAACATACGGTAAATTAGGTGTTAAAACTTGGATCTACCGTGATGAAGTATTACCAACAAGAAAGAACAATAACTCTGAGAAAGGAGGGAAATAATCATGTTAGTACCTAAACGTGTAAAACACCGTCGTGAGTTCCGTGGAAAAATGCGCGGTGAAGCTAAAGGTGGTAAAGAAGTAGTATTCGGTACATACGGTTTACAAGCAACAGAATCTCACTGGATTACAAACCGTCAAATCGAAGCAGCACGTATCGCTATGACACGTTACATGAAACGTGGTGGGAAAGTATGGATTAAAATTTTCCCTCACAAATCATACACAGCTAAAGCTATCGGGGTTCGTATGGGTTCTGGTAAAGGGGCACCTGAAGGATGGGTTGCACCAGTTAAACGCGGTAAAGTGATGTTCGAAATCGCTGGCGTATCAGAAGAAGTAGCACGCGAAGCTTTACGTTTGGCATCACACAAATTGCCAGTTAAAACAAAATTTGTGAAACGCGAAGAAAATGGTGGTGAATCGAATGAAGGTTAATGAACTTAAGAAAGAACTTAAAGGGTTATCCACTGCTGAACTTGTTGAAAAAGAAAATGAATTAAAACAAGAACTATTCAACTTACGATTCCAACTTGCTACTGGGCAACTAGAAGGTACAGCACGCATTCGTGAAGTACGTAAACAAATTGCGCGTATCAAGACTGCATTGCGTCAAGAAGAATTGCAAAAATAATCATCAGCAAAGGAGGCAATGAACATGACTGTAGAACGTAACCAACGTAAAGTATATCAAGGACGCGTTGTTTCAGATAAGATGGACAAAACGTTAGTAGTTGCAATCGAAACTTACAAACGTCACTCAACTTACGGCAAACGTGTTAAATATACGAAAAAATTTGTAGCTCATGATGAAAATAACTCAGCAAAAGTTGGGGACATTGTTAAGATTATGGAAACTCGTCCATTGTCAAAAACAAAACGTTTCCGCTTAGTTGAAATTGTTGAAGAAGCAGTAATTATTTAATTTCAAATTGTGTATACATTTGAAAGGAGGAACCAATAGTGATTCAAACAGAAACTCGACTAAAAGTGGCTGACAACTCAGGCGCTCGTGAAGTGTTAACAATTAGAGTTCTAGGCGGATCTGGCCGCAAAACAGCTAATATCGGTGACGTAATCGTTGCATCCGTTAAACAAGCAACACCAGGTGGAGTTGTTAAAAAAGGGGATGTCGTTAAAGCTGTAATCGTTCGTACTAAATCAGGTGCACGTCGTAAAGACGGTTCATACATTAAGTTCGACGAAAATGCATGTGTAATCATTCGTGATGACAAGAGCCCTCGTGGAACACGTATCTTTGGACCAGTTGCACGTGAATTACGTGACAACAACTACATGAAGATCGTTTCATTAGCTCCAGAAGTATTATAATTCTCATCAAAATCGAAGGAGGTGTAACACATGCACGTTAAAACTGGTGATATCGTAAAAGTAATCTCAGGTAAAGATAAAGGTAAAGAAGGAAAAATCCTAAAAAGTTTTCCTAAAAAAGACCGTGTAATCGTTGAAGGTGTTAACATTGTTAAGAAACATCAAAAACCATCTCAAGCGAACCAAACAGGGGGAATCGTTGAAGTGGAAGCTCCAATTCATGTTTCAAACGTAATGTTCGTAGACCCTACTACAGGTAAAGCAACTCGTACAGGCTTTAAAGTAGAAAACGGTGAAAAGGTACGTGTACCTAAAGGTCGTAACAAAGCATAATTCAGTAATTTGAGGAAGGAGGACCATCCTGCATGAATCGCTTAAATGCAAAATACAAAAACGAAGTAGTACCTTCATTAATTGAAAAATTTAACTATAAATCAGTTATGGAAGTACCAAAAGTAGAAAAAATCGTTATTAATATGGGTGTTGGTGATGCAACATCTAACGCTAAAAACTTAGAAAAAGCAGTTGAAGAGTTAACATTAATCGCTGGTCAAAAACCAGTTGTGACAACTGCGAAGAAATCAATCGCTGGTTTCCGTTTACGTGAAGGTATGCCAATCGGAACTAAAGTTACTCTACGTGGTGAACGTATGTATGACTTCTTAGACAAGTTAGTAACAGTTTCATTACCTCGTGTACGTGACTTCCGTGGGATTTCTAAAAAATCTTTTGATGGACGCGGTAACTACACATTAGGTGTTAAAGAACAATTAATCTTCCCTGAAATTGACTACGATCGCGTAGACAAAGTTCGTGGTATGGATATTGTTATCGTAACAACAGCTAATACAGACGAAGAAGCAAAAGAATTATTAACTCAACTTGGAATGCCTTTCCAAAAATAAAAATAAAACTCACAGGAGGCGAGTAGTTTGGCTAAAAAATCAATGATCGCAAAGAACAAACGTCCAAAAAAATATTCAACTCAAGAATATACTCGTTGTGAACGTTGTGGTCGACCACATTCAGTTTATCGTAAATTCAAACTTTGCCGTATTTGTTTACGTGAGCTTGCCTATAAAGGGCAAATCCCAGGAATGAAGAAAGCAAGTTGGTAATCATTACTACTTGATAAAGGAGGTACTCATTAATGGTTATGACAGATCCAATCGCGGATTTCTTAACTCGTATTCGTAACGCGAACATGGTTCGTCACGAATCACTAGAAGTTCCGTCATCAAACATGAAAGTTGCTATTGCGAACATCTTAAAATCTGAAGGATTCATCAAAGACTTTTCAGTTGAAGAAGATGGTAAACAAGGCATCATGAAAGTGTTCTTGAAATATGGAAAAAATAACGAACGTGTAATCACAGGATTGAAACGTATTTCTAAACCTGGTTTACGTGTTTATGCTAAAACAGGTGAAGTTCCTAAAGTATTAAATGGTTTAGGAATCGCTATTGTATCAACATCTGAAGGTGTTATTACAGACAAAGAAGCAAGAGCTAAAAACGTAGGTGGAGAAGTTCTAGCATACGTTTGGTAATCTAGAAAATAAGGAGGTGCAGCCAAGTGAGCCGTATCGGAAATAAACCAGTCGTTATTCCTGCTGGAGTAACAGTAGACTTAAAGGACAACACAGTTACTGTTAAAGGTCCTAAAGGTGAATTAACTTATACATTCAACCAAAACATTTCTTTAGAACAACGCGAAGGTGAAGTAGTCTTCACTCGTCCAGATGATTCAAAAGAAAACAAAACAATCCACGGAACAACTCGCGCAGTTTTCAACAACATGGTAGTTGGTGTTACTGAAGGATTCCAAAAAGAATTGGAATTAATCGGGGTTGGGTATCGTGCTCAATTACAAGGTAAAAAACTTGTATTAAACGTTGGATATTCTCATCCAGTGGAGTTCACTCCAGAAGAAGGTATCGAAATCGAAGTTCCTTCAAATACAAAAGTAATCGTTAAAGGTTATGACAAACAAAAAGTTGGCGAATTAGCTGCTAACATTCGTGGCGTACGTCCTCCAGAACCTTATAAAGGTAAAGGAATTCGTTACGTTGATGAATTTGTACGTCGTAAAGAAGGTAAAACAGGTAAATAATTTTAGTGATTATTTACCTTTTGTTGCGATTATCGCAGCATGATTAATTAATAAGAGGTGAAAATTGTGATTACAAAACCAGACAAAAATAAAGTGCGTCAAACTCGTCACGCACGTGTTCGTCGTAAAATCTCTGGTACTGCTGAGTGCCCACGCTTGAACGTTTTTCGTTCTAACAAAAACATCTACGCTCAATTAATTGATGACGTAGCGGGTGTGACGCTAGCAAGTGCCTCTACTTTAGATACTAATGTAGAAAACGGAACAAAAACTGAGGAAGCTTCTGCTGTAGGTAAATTAATTGCAGAACGCGGACTTGAAAAAAATATTAAGAAAGTAGTCTTTGACCGTGGTGGATACTTATACCATGGACGTGTAAAAGCTTTAGCTGAAGCTGCACGTGAAAATGGACTAGTATTCTAGGAAAAGGAGGATCCACAATTCATGGTTAATATTGATGCAAGAAACTTAGAATTAGAAGATCGTGTTGTTGCGATTAACCGCGTTACAAAAGTTGTAAAAGGTGGACGTCGTTTACGTTTTGCTGCTTTAGTAGTTGTCGGTGACCATAATGGACATGTTGGTTTCGGTACTGGTAAAGCTCAAGAAGTACCAGAAGCTATTCGTAAAGCTATTGAAGATGCTAAGAAAAACCTTATTGAAGTTCCAACTAGTGGTTCTACAATTCCTCACGAAGTTATCGGTCGTTTCTGCGGTGGTAACGTATTGTTAAAACCAGCTCAAGCCGGTTCAGGAATTGCAGCAGGTGGACCAGTTCGTGCCGTTGTTGAATTAGCAGGTATTTCAGACGTAACTTCAAAATCTTTAGGTTCAAACACACCAGTTAACATGGTTCGTGCTACAATCGAAGGATTAAAACAATTAAAACGTGTTGAAGATGTTGCTGCATTACGTGGCAAATCAGTTGAAGAACTTTTAGGATAAGGAGGACATTAAAATGGCAGAATTAAAGATTACTTTAAAGAAAAGCTTGATTGGACGTCCTCAAAACCAAATCGATACTTGTAAAGCATTAGGCTTAACAAAGATTCGTTCAACAGTTGTTAAACCAGCTAACGTAGCTATCAAAGGCATGGTTAACACAGTTTCACATTTAGTGGATGTTGAGGAAGTTTAATTTAAAACTTATAAGAGGAGGTGCCCGGAACATGAAACTTCATGAATTACAACCAGCTGAAGGTTCACGTAAAGAACGTAACCGTGTTGGTAGAGGTCAAGGTTCAGGAAATGGTAAAACTGCTGGACGCGGAAACAAAGGTCAAAAAGCTCGTTCAGGCGGTGGCGTTAGATTAGGATTCGAAGGTGGACAAACTCCATTATTCCGTCGTATTCCAAAACGTGGTTTCCAAAATATTAATCGTAAAGAATATGCAGTTGTAAATCTTGATACATTAAACCGTTTTGAAGATGGTCAAGAAGTAACTGCGGCTGTACTAGTTGAGGCTGGTATCGTTAAAAACGAAAAAGACGGTATCAAAGTGTTAGCTAATGGTAAACTTGAACGCAAGTTAACTGTAAAAGCAAATAAATTCTCGCAAGCAGCAAAAGAAGCTATTGAAGCTGCAGGTGGAACTGTAGAGGTGATCTAATGTTCACTCTACTAAAGAATGCTGTTCAAATGAAAGATATTAGAAAACGTCTGTTATTTACATTGTCGATTCTAATTATCTTTCGTATTGGATCACAAGTAACAGTTCCTGGTGTAAATGCTGGAGCGATTCAGACATTTGCAACCACAGGGATTTTTGGATTGTTAAATACATTTAGTGGCGGTGCATTGTCGAACTTCTCATTGTTCTCAATGGGAGTTTCGCCATATATTACCGCATCCATTGTTGTCCAATTGTTACAAATGGATATTCTACCAACGTTCGTTGAGTGGTCTAAACAAGGGGAAGTTGGTCGTCGTAAATTAAATTCGGCAACTCGTTATTTAACAATTGTGATTGGATTTTTCCAAGCATATGCAATTTCTTTTGGATTTAATGTTTGGTCAAACTATGGGTTAATTAACAACCCAGGTATCAAAACATTCTTAATGATTGCACTTGTGTTAACAGCTGGTTCTATGTTCCTAACATGGTTGGGAGATATGATTACCGTTAAGGGGATTGGGAACGGGGTTTCTGTTCTAATCTTCGCAGGTATTGTAGCAAGAATGCCACATGATATTTATGAATTCTATGTAAATCAAATTCAAGGTCGTACCGACACTGACTTGTATCGTGCAATAGGATTCACGGTTGCATTAATCGTAGCGATTGTTTTAGTCGTTATGTTAGTAGTATATATTGAGCAAGCACAACGTCGTTTGCCAATTTCATATTCAAAACGTGCAACAGGTTCAAGTGAAACATCTTGGTTACCTTTAAAAATCAACTCTGCAGGGGTAATTCCAGTTATCTTTGCTAGTTCATTTATGACATTGCCATCAACTATTTTAAGTTTATACGCAAATAATCATAGTGAATCTAGCTGGTATCAAATTGCCACAAACATTTTTGATTTTTCTAAGCCTGCTGGTGCAACATTATACACAGTGTTAATTGTTGTATTTACATTTTTCTATGCTTTCGTTCAAGTGAACCCAGAGAAAGTAGCAGAAAACTTACAAAAATCAGGCGGATATATTTTAAGTGTCCGTCCTGGTAAAGATACAGAACAATTCGTTTCTGGAACTTTACTACGATTGAGTACAGTTGGTGCTCTTTATCTTGGTGGTATTTCAATTCTTCCAATGGTAGCTTCAGCATTATGGAACTTACCAAGAGGATTGATGCTTGGTGGTACGAACCTTCTAATCGTTGTTGGGGTGGCGTTAGAGTTAAGCCGACAAATTGAAGGACGTACAATTAAACGTAAGTATAAAGGATTTATTGAGGAATAATGGAAGAAATTGACAAGATGCAGCAATGCGTTTTGTCAGTTCTTCAGTTATGATTCTAGGAGGCAACTATGAACATTATCTTAATGGGTTTACCTGGAGCAGGTAAAGGTACTCAAGCAGAAAAAATTGTTGCTGCATACGGAATTCCACATATTTCAACAGGAGATATGTTCCGTGCTGCTATGCAACAAGAAACTGAATTAGGTCTTAAAGCTAAATCATTCATGGATAAAGGCGAATTAGTACCTGATGAAGTAACAAACGGCATTGTAAAGGAACGTTTACAACAAGCCGATACAGAAAAAGGATTCTTATTGGACGGTTTCCCACGTACTCAGGCACAAGCGGAAGCACTAGACAAAATCATGGAAGATTTAAATCGCTCAATCGATGCAGTGATTAATATCGAAGTGAACCCAGACATCTTAATGCAACGTCTAACAGGAAGAATTATTTGTCGCAATTGTGGAGCAACTTACCACAAAACAAATAATCCTCCTAAAGTAGAAGGTACATGTGATCGTTGTGGTTCTCATGATTTCTATCAACGTGAAGACGATAAACCTGAAACTGTGGAAAATCGAATTCAAATTAACATTGAACAATCAAAACCAATCTTAAACTACTATAATGCAAAAGGCTTATTACGTAATGTTGATGGAGAAAGCGGCATTGACAATCTCTTCAAAACAATTCAATCAATTATGGGCGAACCTCGCTAGAAACTGCCTGTTATCTTGCATTTGTGGTAGCTAAAATGGTATACTTAGAAAGTTAGATAACGGTAGAAGTCCGTCAAATAATCCGTAAAAACTTTTTACAAGTAAGGAGGATGAGACATGGCAAAGGAAGACGTAATTGAAATTGAAGGTATTGTTAATGAAACATTACCGAATGCGATGTTCAAGGTCGAACTTGAAAACGGTCATGAGGTTTTAGCGCATGTATCTGGAAAAATCCGGATGCACTACATTAAAATTTTACCGGGCGATAAAGTAACGGTTGAATTATCACCGTACGACTTAACGCGCGGAAGAATCACGTATCGCTTTAAATAATGGACTCCGTTAATGAAATAGAGGAGGGAACTTAAATGAAAGTTAGAGCATCAGTAAAACCAATTTGCGAAAAATGTAAAGTAATTAAACGCAATGGTAAAGTTATGGTGATTTGTCAAAATCCCAAACATAAACAACGTCAAGGATAATATATAAGGAGGTACTCATTAGTATGGCTCGTATTGCAGGTGTGGATATTCCACGTGAAAAACGTGTTGTTATTTCTTTAACCTATATTTACGGTATCGGTATTACTACTTCAAAACAAATTTTAGCAGCTGCTAACGTTAGTGAAGATACTCGTGTTCGCGATTTATCGAACGATGAGTTAGACCGTATCCGTGCTGAAGTGGATAAACTAAAAATTGAAGGTGACTTACGTCGTGAAGTGAACTTAAACATCAAACGCTTGATGGAAATTGGTTCATACCGTGGAGTTCGCCACCGTCGTGGTTTACCAGTTCGTGGTCAAAATACAAAAAATAATGCTCGTACTCGTAAAGGCCCAGCTAAGGCCATTGCAGGTAAGAAAAAATAATTTAGAGAAGAAGGAGGTTAATTCTTCATGGCAAAGAAAGTTGTACGCAAACGCCGCGTGAAAAAGAATATTGAATCTGGTGTAGCACACATCCGTTCAACATTTAATAATACAATTGTTATGATTACAGACGTTCATGGTAATGCTGTTTCATGGTCTTCTGCAGGTGCTTTAGGATTTAAAGGTTCTAAAAAATCAACACCATTTGCTGCTCAAATGGCTGCTGAATCTGCTGCAAAAGGTTCAATGGAGCATGGAATGAAAACTGTAGAAGTTTCTGTTAAAGGTCCTGGTTCAGGTCGTGAAGCTGCTATTCGTTCATTACAAGCTACTGGTTTAGAAGTGACAGCAATTCGTGACGTAACACCAATCCCTCATAATGGATGTCGTCCTCCAAAACGCCGTCGTGTGTAATGGATTGTTATTGTTGAATTTTGTCGGACAATCGCACATTGAACGTACGTTTTGAAAGGGGTAAAAAACATGATCGAAATTGAAAAACCAAAAATTGAAACGATCGAAATCAGCGAAGATGCAAAATTTGGTAAATTCGTTGTTGAGCCACTTGAACGCGGTTATGGTACTACCTTAGGGAACTCATTACGCCGAATCTTATTATCGTCACTCCCTGGTACTGCAGTAACAGATATCCAAATGGATGGCGTTTTACATGAATTTTCAACAATAGATGGCGTAGTTGAAGACGTAGCTGCAATCATTTTAAATATTAAAAATATTGCATTGAAATCTTTCACAGAAGATGAAAATAAAGTATTAGAAATTGATGTTAAAGGTCCAGCGGTAGTAACTGCAGGCGATATCAAACATGATAGCGACATTCAAGTTCTAAACCCTGATTTATATATCTGTACAGTAGCTGAAGGATATCGCTTCCATGTTCGTATGAACGCTAAAAATGGTCGTGGATATGTTCGCTCTGACTACAATAAATCTGATAATATGCCAATTGGTGTAATCCCAATTGATTCTATTTATACTCCGATTAGTAAAGTGAACTACCAAGTCGAAAACACTCGTATTGGTCAAAAAAATATTTATGATAAACTAACTCTTGATGTTTGGACAGATGGTTCAATCGCTCCTCAAGATGCTGTTAGTTTAGCGGCTCGTATCTTAACAGAGCACTTAAATATCTTTGTTAATTTAACAAATGAAGCACATCCTATGGAAATCATGGTCGAAAAAGAAGAAACTCAAAAAGAACGTCTTCTTGAAATGACTATTGAAGAACTAGATTTATCAGTTCGTTCATATAACTGCTTAAAACGTGCTGGAATTAATACAGTACATGAATTAACAAGCAAGTCTGAAGCGGAAATGATCAAAGTTCGTAACTTAGGTCGCAAATCGCTTGAAGAAGTGAAACAAAAATTAATCGATTTAAATTTAGACTTACGTCGTGAAGACTAATAGAAACTCTTAAGAAGGAGGAATATTAAAAATGGCTTATCGTAAATTAGGACGTACAAGTTCACAACGTAAAGCGTTACTACGTGACTTGACAACTGACTTAATTATTAACGAACGTATCGTTACAACTGAAGCTCGTGCTAAAGAAATTCGTTCTACTGTAGAAAAAATGATTACTTTAGGTAAACGTGGTGACTTACATGCTCGTCGTCAAGCAGCTGCATTTGTTCGTAACGAAGTAGCAGATGTTCGTGAAGAAGGCGAATCAATCGTTGTTGAAACAGCGTTGCAAAAATTATTCAATGATTTAGCATCACGTTACAGCGAACGTCAAGGTGGATACACTCGTATTCTTAAAACTGAACCTCGTCGTGGCGATGCTGCACCAATGGTTATCATTGAATTAGTTTAATAAACATTCAATCGAACACTTTTCGATGGTTGAAAAGAGCGTCATGATGGTAATAATCATCTTGCCAAGTAAGATGGGGAGTATGGGGCTACTGAAAGGTAGCCTTTAACTTTCCTTGATTATTCAGTCTAGCTCGTTGTTTTCCCGCCAAGTTTTTGGCGGGAGAGCACTTCATCATGAAAAAGTGTGTTTTTTTATTTATACATATTTTTATACATAGGAATAAGGGAAAGGGGAGTCCCCGTTGCAATCAACAATTATTGAGTTAAATAATATCCATTACCGTTATCACGAAGAGGATGCTAGAGAAGCATTGGCTGGAGTTTCTTTAAAGGTCGAACGTGGAGAATGGTTAGCGATTATCGGCCACAATGGTTCTGGGAAATCAACACTAGCCAAAGTTATGAATGGACTCATCGAAGCAGGGAGCGGAGAAGTGTTTATCAATGGCATTCTTTTAAATGATGAAACGGTATATGACGCTAGACGCGCAGTTGGAATGGTATTCCAAAATCCTGATAACCAATTTGTTGGGACAACGGTGGAAGACGATATTGCTTTTGGGTTAGAAAATATCGGATTACCTCGAGAAGAAATGCTAGAACGTGTAACACGTGTTCTTGAAATGGTAAAAATGAGTGACTTTAGAACAAAGGAACCAGCTCGACTCTCAGGAGGTCAAAAACAACGTGTTGCGATTGCTGGGGTAACAGCACTAGAACCTTCAGTGATTATTTTGGATGAAGCAACATCAATGCTGGATCCAAAAGGACGTATGGAAGTGATTGCGACGATTCAAAAGTTGCATAAGGAAAAGAATATTACGGTCATTTCGATTACTCATGATTTAGATGAAGCGGCACAGGCAGACCGTATTGTGTTAATGGAACAAGGTCAAATTCAACAAATTGGAACTCCTGAAGAAATCTTCAAACTGGGGTCAAAACTAGTTGAAAAAGGATTAGATGTTCCTTTTGCAGAAAAATTAATCGAAGTACTTCGCGAAAAAGGGATGGAAGTTCCTGAAGCGTATCTTGATGAAGAAGGGTTGGTGGATTGGTTATGGACATCCGTTTTAACGAAGTAAATTTCGCATACCAAGCAAATACCCCTTTTGAAACCCGCGCTTTATTCGATGTGAACTTCAATATTCCAACAGGGAAGTATACGGCAATTATCGGCCATACAGGCTCTGGAAAATCGACTATTTTACAACACTTAAATGCGTTACTGAAACCAACAACTGGAACGGTAACTCTTGGGGATCGTGTAGTTGATTCTGAAACGAGCAATAAAGACTTGAAGCCATTGCGCCAAAAGGTGGGTATTGTGTTCCAATTTCCAGAATCACAACTCTTCGAAGAAACCGTTGAAAAAGATATTGCCTTTGGACCGAAGAACTTTGGAGCCAGCGAAGAAGAGGCCAATCAGTTAGCGAAAGAAACTCTAAAAATTGTAGGACTTCCTGAAGAGGTTTTACAGAAGTCACCATTCGATTTGTCTGGTGGACAAATGCGTCGTGTAGCCATTGCCGGAGTATTAGCGATGCAACCAGAAGTTTTAGTCTTAGATGAACCAACAGCGGGCCTTGATCCAAAAGGTCGCTTGGAAATGATGGAGATGTTTGCAGCACTCCAACGTGAAAAAGGAATTACAATTGTATTGGTAACGCACCAAATGAACGATGTCAGTGAGTATGCGGATTACGTCATTGTGTGTGAAAAGGGAACAGTAGTCAAAACTGGCACACCCGAAGAAGTGTTTGCGGATGCTACTTGGTTACAAGAAAAGCAACTAGGTTTGCCTTCTACCATTCAATTTGTTGAAAAACTAAAGGCGAAAGGATTTCAAACAGAAGAACGTCCGATGAACCTTGAAGCCTTAGCGGACTTACTTATCTCACATTCGAAGGTGGGAGGTGACACAAGTGCTCGATAAATTAATTTTAGGTCGTTATTTACAAGGGGACTCATGGATCCATAAACTCGATCCAAGAACAAAATTAATTGGAACATTTGTATTCGTATTAGTCATCTTCTTAGCGAATAACTGGGTCACATATGGCGTATTAATCGCCTATACCCTTATTGCGTTGCTCTTATCGAAGATTCCATTAGGATTCTTCTGGAAAGGGATTAAGCCATTAATTTGGGTGATTCTATTTACAGTTGCACTCCAAATTTTATTTACAAGTGGTGGAGACGTCTACTTCCAATGGGGATTCATTCAAGTAACGTCTGAAGGGATTATCAATGCAATCTTCATCTTCTTACGATTCGTTTTAATTATCTCGTTCTCAACGCTATTGACATTAACAACCGCTCCCTTGCAATTGACGGATGCGATTGAAGCGGTAATGAAGCCGTTAGCCGTTGTGAAATTTCCAGTGCATGAAGTAGCATTGATGTTATCCATTGCACTCCGTTTCGTTCCAACATTAATGGACGAAGCACAAAAAATTATGAACGCGCAACGAGCTCGTGGGGTTGATTTTGGAGAAGGAAATCTCTTCGAACAAATGAAGGCGATTATCCCAATCTTAATTCCGCTATTTGTCAGCTCATTAAACCGTGCGGAAGATTTGGCAACCGCCATGGAAGCACGTGGTTACCAAGGAGGAGACGGACGTAGTAAGTACCGTGTTCTCAACTATGAAATGCGAGACGCCATTGCGGGATTATCCCTTGTGGCTGTAACCATTTTATTATTTGTATTAAAAGCATAAAAAAATAAGGAGCTTGACTTGTCAAGCTCTTTTTTGAAAGAAGGGAAAAGGATGCAGCGATATAAACTAGTTATTCAATATGATGGTACGCCGTATGTTGGATTTCAAGTGCAAGAGAATGGGAATAGCATTCAAGCAGAACTGAATAAAGCGCTCAAGAAGATGACAAAGGGTCAATATATTCCTGTCAGTGGCTCTGGCCGCACCGATTCTGGCGTGCATGCCAACGGTCAAGTGGTGCATATCGACTATCCAAAGGCGATTGAAGCAGAGTCTCTGATTCGTGCCATGAACAGCTTATTGCCAACGTCGATTCGGATCGTTTCGGCTGAGGCAGTGTCGGATGACTTCCATGCGCGCTATAGTGTGACTGGGAAACGATATATTTATAAAGTAACGACTGCTGCTGTACAGAGCCCATTCCGTCGTCAATATGAGCTGCATCACCCATTCAAGACGAATGTCGAACGCATCAATAAGGCATTTGAAGCGGTGATTGGGGAACACGACTTCACCAGTTTTTGTTCGACCAAAAGCGATAAAGACTCTAAGGTACGAGTGGTCACGAAAGCAGAAGTGGCACGACGCGGCGATGAATTGATTTTCACGTTCGAAGGGAAAGGATTCCTGTACAATATGGTTCGAATTCTCGTTGGAACGGCGCTTCAAATTGGAGATGGCCTACGGGAAGTAGAAGAGATGAAGCAAATTTTGGAAGCGATGGACCGAAATGCAGCTGGTCCAACAGCCCCTGCTCATGGGTTATACCTAGATGAAGTATTTTATAAGAATTTCAGCTAGAAATATGATAGGATGAAGATAGTTATATTAAAAGGAGTGTCAATATGGTATTAAAAGATTTCGATAAAAACTTAGAAAAATACGCTAAATTATTAATCTCAACAGGGATTAACGTGCAACCAGGCCATACAGTCAACATTGTGATTGACGTAGACCAAGCACCTTTAGCTCGTTTATTAGTGAAAGAAGCTTATGCACACGGAGCAAGCGAAGTAATCGTATCATGGGCTGACGATTTCGTAGGCCGTGAACGCTTATTACATGCTGCAGAAGACCGTATCACAAACGTTCCAGAATACCGTGTAGCAGAAATGAACTACTTATTAGAAAAGAAAGCAAGCCGCTTAAACGTTCGTTCAGCTGATCCAGATGCATTCGCTGGCGTGTCTGCAGAACGTCTACAACAATCAACAAAAGCATTAAGCCTTGCATTAAAACCATTACGTACAGCAACACAAGCCAACAAAGTGAGCTGGACGGTAGCAGCCGCTGCAGGTAAAGAATGGGCGAAGAAAGTATTCCCTAACGCAGCAACTGACGAAGAAGCAGTAGATTTATTATGGGATCAAATCTTCAAAACTTGCCGTGTTTATGCGGATGATCCAGTGGCAGCATGGAAAGAACACGAAGAAAAATTAGATGCTAAAGCAAGTATTTTAAACAAAGAGCAATTCGTAAAATTACACTACACTGCACCAGGAACAGATTTAACTCTTGGAATGCCTAAAAACCATGTTTGGGAAAGTGCTGGAAGTATCAACGCTCAAGGAGAACACTTCATCGCAAACATGCCAACAGAAGAAGTCTTCTCAGCTCCTGACTTCCGCGTAGCGGACGGATATGTATCAAGTACAAAACCATTAAGCTACAACGGAAACATTATCGAAGGAATCAAAGTCACTTTCAAAGATGGTCAAATCACAGAAGTATCTGCTGAAAAAGGCGACCAAGTAATGAAAGACTTAGTATTTAAAAATAATGGAGCTCGTGGATTAGGTGAAGTGGCGTTAGTAAGTGACCCATCACCAATCTCACAATCAGGCATTACATTCTTCAACACATTATTCGATGAAAATGCGTCTAACCACTTAGCTATTGGTTCAGCATATGCAACAAGCGTTAAAGGTGGCGAAAACTTTGAAACTGAAGAAGAATTAAGAGAAGCTGGATTAAACCGTGCAGATGTTCACGTGGACTTCATGATTGGTGGACCAGAAATGAACGTTGATGGTATCCGTGAAGACGGTACTGTTGTTCCAATCTTCCGTAACGGAGACTGGGCTATCTAATTTAATAGATTAAAAAGTATAAGGAACGAACTTTGAGAAAAGTTCGTTCCTTTTTGTTGTTCTATAAGAAAAACTAATACAACTATAAGAAAATTCAATTGGTAAAAACTTCACAAGGAAGGTACAATAAAAATAGAGGAATCCTTATAAAGTTCGTAATAATTCAATGAGTTCTAAGACGTTTTGCGAATAGGTTTCGTTTGGACGATAGGCCACTCCAATTGGGAAGAATCCATTTTTATCTAGAAGTGGAATCCATACAAGATTATCGTCTGGGTAGAATTCTTTATATTCCAGCGCCATGATGCAAACGGAGTTAAAGGTTGCAAGACTGGCAAGAAGTACTTCCCAGTTGTCATCTACGTAAACGACATTCGGTTCAAATCCAAAATGTCTAGAGCGTTGGTGCAATAATTTTCCAAGCATAAAGTGTTCGGATAAGGTACTAAAACGTTCTCCTTTTAAATCTTCAAAGGTGACAGAGTCTCTCGAAGCTAGGGGATGCCCTTTAGGAACGACAAGACTTGCTTGATAACCAGTGAAGTGTTGCTGGAACGGTTCAATCACAATATCAGACTCAACCTTAGGGAAAGAGAGAACACCAAGGTCGATTTCTTTATTCACAAGAGCGTTTTGGAGTTCACGCGAACCGCCTTGTACCATCGTTAAGTGGATTGAAGGATGCGACATCATAAAACGCGAGAACTCAGGCATTAATTTGATCGCAAAAAGTGTCGGTAGCCCAATTCGAATGGTTTCTTTTTGAGGGTGATTGAGCTCATGAATTTGAGCCACAGTCCCTTCCATTAGAGAAATGATTTTCTTACCATTATCGTATAAGAGCTGTCCAGCTTCAGTCAGGCGAATACTATTATTCGTTTGCTGAATAAAAAGCGGAGTATGTAATTCGGATTCTAATTTTTTAATGGTTTGAGAAAGGGTCGGTTGCGTAATGAATAAGCTACGAGCGGCATTGGAATATCCGCCATGGTCAACGATACTAATAAAGTAGTGTAGGTGTTTAATATCCATTTGACATCTCCTGATTTCTTAAGTGAAATACTACACAATTATTGTAACAAAGAATAAAGACGGAAACAATAAGGTTTTTTAAATATAAAGGAGGAATTACGATGAAAATTACAATCGCAGGTGCCGGCGCTATGGGAAGCCGTTTTGGGTTAATGCTTTATCAAGCGGGTCATGAAGTGCTTCTAGTTGATGGATGGAAAGATCATGTGGAAGCCATTCAAAAAGACGGACTCAAAGCAAACTATAATGGAGAAGAAGTCGTTGTAAAATTACCAGCGGTGCTTCAAAGTGAAGTCACTAAAGAAATGACGAGTGACCTGATTATTTTATTTACTAAAGCGATGCAATTAGAAGGGATGCTAACTGACTTGAAGCCAGTGATTCATGATGGAACTCGAGTGCTTTGTCTCCTCAATGGAATCGGTCATGAAGAAGTGATTGAAAAATTTGTGCCAAAAGAAGGGATCTTTATCGGAAACACGATGTGGACGGCTGGAATGGAAGGCCCTGGTCGCGTAAAACTCTTCGGTAGTGGAACGGTAGCTTTGAAGAACTTGGTGGATACACCAACTGCACAAGCAAATGCCGAAGAAATCGTGAATGTTTTGAATAGTGGAGGATTGAATGCAAGCTATTCTGAAAACATTCTATTCGCCATTTATAAGAAAGCCTGTGTGAATGGAACGATGAACGGACTGTGCACCATCTTGATGAGTAATATGTATGAATTTGGCTCTACAACACCGGCTCATATGATAGTTGAAAATATTGTGAAAGAATTTTCAGAAGTTGCAAAAAATGAAAATATTCTGTTAAATGTTTCAGAAATTGTAGATTTTATCGAAAATAATTGCTATAATCGTGAAACAATTGGGCTTCATCACCCATCGATGTATCAAGATTTAAATGAAAACAATCGTTTAACAGAAATCGACTATATCAATGGAGCGGTGGTGCGTAAAGGTGAAAAATATGGCGTCCCAACACCGTATTGCGCCTTTTTAACAGCATTGGTTCATTGTAAAGAACAAATTCTTGGAGCAAAATAGCTCACACTAAAAGGGGGAAAACACTATGGAAGCACAAGCACAACAAAAAATGACGGCTTCAGTTTTTATCAATAAAATCTTAGCAGGGACAGCTCTAGGGGTTATCGTCGGACTAATTCCAAATGCCGTTCTTTCAGCAATTTTAAAATATTTTAGTCAATATCCAATCGCAGTGACCATTACGCATATTGCGGTTATTTTCCAATTAGCAACTCCACTGATTATCGGGGGCTTAATCGGATTACAATTCGGCTTCAAGCCAATGGAAATGATGGTCGTAGCAGGTGCCTGTTTTGTGGCCAGTGGTGTAGTAACGTATAATGCAGAACTTCAAAAATATGTCGGTGCTGGTACAGGGGACTTAATTAATACAATGGTCACTGCTGGTATCGCTGTTGGAATGTTAATGCTAATCAAAGATAAATTCGGTTCAACAGCTGTAGTTGCAATGCCAATCGTCGTTGGGGTTGGATCTGCGTTTATTGGATTATTACTCTTACCTTACGTTAAAATCTTTACAGCAGCCATTGGTCAAGTCATCAACGAGTTCACGACATTACAACCAATCTTGATGTCCATCTTAATCTGCTGTTCATTCGCAACATTAATCATTTCACCAATCTCAACAGTAGCGATGGGGTTAGCAATTCAATTAAACGGTGTGTCTGCCGGAGCCGCTGCTATGGGGGTTGGCGCAACAGCCGTAGCATTAGTAGTTCACTCATGGAAAGTGAATAACTCCGGGGTAACATTAGCCATCGCTCTAGGGGCAATGAAATTAATGATGCCAAACTTATTCAAACATCCAATTATCTTGGTTCCTTGCTTGTCTACTGCGATTCTTTCAGCAATTCCAGTAGCGATGTTCTCAGTCAGTGGTACTCCACAATCTGCAGGGTTCGGTCTTGTAGGGTTAGTAGGACCTTTAGCGTCAATTGATGCAGGATTAAAAGTAGCCTTAGCAGGTGTCGTTTGGTTCGTTGTTCCAATTGCAGCAGCGATTGCAAGTAAGATTGTATTTGAAAACATGTTAAAATTATACGATTCTTCAGTAGTATTCAAATTCCAAGACTAATCAACAGAATTCCTATCGACTCCTTCGTGCAAATGCATGGAGGAGTTTATTTTTATTTTTGCAGGAAGATGGTACAATAAACGTAATAGAAGGGAGTGGTCGGATGAGAATTCAACAATTAATATATTTCGAGAAAATCGTTGAAAAAGGCTCCATGAATGAAGCCGCAAAAGACTTATATGTCAGCCAACCAAGTTTATCAAAGGCCATTCGTGAGTTGGAAGTGGAAATGGATATTACTCTATTTCAACGGGGAAATACCGGAATTACTTTGACGGGAGAAGGGCGTGAGTTTTTAGTCTATGCTCGCCAAGTCCTCGATCAAGTGAATTTGATGGAAGAAAAATACAAACGACAAACAAAACGGAAACGGACATTCTCCGTATCCGCGCAACACTATGCGTTCGTGGTGCATGCCTTCGTTGATTTTATTCAAAAGGAAGCAGGAGACGAATATCAATTCACGCTTCGTGAAACGGAAACGCAAAATATTTTAGAAGACATCACGAATTATAAGAGTGAGATTGGAGTCTTATATTTGAATGATTTCAACCGCAAAGTGATGGGAAAATTATTCAAAGAGAAAAACTTAGTATTTACACCGCTCTTTACGGCGAAACCACACGTGTTCTTAAGTACGCAAAATCCACTTGCCGAAAAAAAGAGCATTACTCTAGAAGAACTTGAAGACTATCCGTATTTGTCATACGAACAAGGGGAAGAAAACTCATTCTATTTCTCAGAGGAAATCCTCAGCACGATGGAGCATAAGAAGAGCATTAAGGTAAGTGACCGTGCGACCATCTTTAACTTAATGATTGGTTTAAATGGATACACGATTAGTTCCGGAATTATTAGTAGTAAGTTAAACGATGATAAGATTGTTGCGGTGCCGCTGGATGTAGAAGATACAATGGAACTAGGAATCTTGCAGCACGATCAACGTAAATTATCCAAAGAAGCAGGACGATTCTTGCATATGCTAAAAACACATATTCAGGAATACGGCTTCGAAGTTCAAAATCTTGATTTTTAGTTCACAAAGAGGTTGAAACTATTCGGAAAATCGTAGATAATAAAAGAAGGTAACATATCATTACTCAGTAGAAGGAGACGAATGCAAATGAGTTGGAAAGAAACAGCAAAACTATGGGAATCTTTTGATGCACTAGAAGAAGGATTAAAAGTGCAATTACAATCAATGGATGACACACAAAAAGAGGAAGCCTTCTATACACCATTAGAGTTTGGAACTGCGGGAATGCGTGGAATTGTCGGCCCTGGGATTAATCGCATGAACACTTACACAGTGCGTCAGGCAACTGAAGGATTATCACGCTTAATTGAAAGTTACGGGGAAGAAGCGAAAAAACGTGGGGTAGCGATTGCTTACGATTCACGTCATTTTTCACCAGAATTCGCGATGGAGTCTGCACGTACTTTAGCAACTCACGGTATTGCTTCGTATGTATTTGAAAGCTTACGTCCAACACCAGAATTATCATTTGCAGTACGTCACTTGCATACATTTGCCGGAATTATGATTACAGCTAGTCATAACCCAGCAGCATACAACGGATATAAAGTATATGGTGAAGACGGCGGTCAAATGCCTCCAAAAGATGCCGATGCATTAACAGCTTACGTGCGTCAAGTAGCCAATCCGCTTGAAATCGAAGTGTTAGATGATGAAGCTTTAGAAGCATCAGGACTTGTAACGATTATCGGAAAAGACGTCGATGATGCGTACTTGAAAGAAATCAAAACGGTCTCTGTAAATCCAAAACTTCTTAGCGATGTGGAAGGATTATCAGTCGTTTATACACCATTACACGGTACTGGTTTAATGCTTGTTGAAAAAGCATTAGAACAAGCAAACTTCAAAGGCTTGCACGTTGTTGAAGAACAAGCAATTCCAGATGGCGACTTCTCAACGGTTAAATCTCCAAACCCTGAAGAAGCAGGAGCGTTTGAGTATGCGGTAGAATTAGGGAAAAAAGTGGGCGCTGATGTATTATTAGCCACTGACCCAGATGCGGACCGTATGGGTGCAGCCGTACGCTTGCCAGATGGAAACTACCAAGTGATCACAGGAAACCAAATCGCTGCCATTTTAGTCGATTACTTATTATATGCTCACCAACAAGCAGGAACTCTTCCAAGTAACGCGCTTGTTGTAAAATCAATTGTAAGTAGCGAACTTCCAACAGCAATTGCCCAAAGTTATGGCGCTGAAATGATGAATGTGTTAACAGGATTCAAATTCATCGCAGAACAAATCCAACACGACGAAGAAACTGGAGAGCATACTTTCATGTTCGGTTTCGAAGAAAGTTATGGCTACCTTGTAAAATCATTCGTCCGTGACAAAGATGCCGTTCAAGCAGTGTTATTACTCACAGAAGTAGCAGCACACTTCAAGAACGAAGGGAAGACTTTATATGACGGTCTTCAAGCGTTATATGCAAAACATGGTTATTTCTTAGAGAAAACTATTTCTGTAACAGTAGCTGGTTTAGAAGGTCCACAAAAAATTAAAGCATTGTTAGATGGTTTACGTGCTTCAGTTCCAACAAGCTTTGGTGGATTGAAAGTAGTATTAGCTCAAGACTTCGCAGTGAACGAGCAAAAAGATGCCAATGGTGTCGTATCTGAAATTGGACTTCCAACTTCAAACGTATTGAAATATATTTTAGAAGATGGATCATGGATTGCAGTTCGTCCAAGTGGTACAGAACCAAAAATTAAATTCTACATCGGTGCAAAAGCAGATAGTGAAGACGCTGCAAAAGAAAAAGTAGCAGCCTTACAAGCCGACTTAGAAAAATTACAATAATCAATGAAGCAAATAAAGTGAAATTTGGAGAATAAAAAAGCGACATCCCGTCGATGTGAAGTGAAGTGCACCTTCTGTCTAACTTTTGGGATGCACTTCATTTTAGCTCATTTTTTCAAGAAAGTTGGGAAGTAAGATGAATGGATTATTTATAGGACTAGGAATTTTTGTTATATTGGCTATGTGCTGGATGGGTTATGTTAGAAAAGTGGAAAGACGCTCTTTTTCAAGCT
>CAUTST010000016.1:0-31893 GCA_963540995.1 uncultured Streptococcus sp. | reverse complement strand
TTAGTTGCTTAATCCCTTCCTAAATTTCTTCATCAACACTATTTGACAAAGAGCCCAAAAAAGAAGACTTCCTTAGCACGAGGCTAGGGAAGTCTAATTTTATTTTCTCAATTCTTCTAATAGAGCTTTGGCAGTTTCTTGATCTAAGTGAGGTGCTTTACTGAGTAAATTCATAAGGAGTGGTAGTTCTTCTTCTGTTGTTCCAACTGAAAGGCCTAATGATTTTGCTTGGAGTCGCATATGTCCTTTTTGAATACCGTCAGTCACAAGAGCTCTAACTGCAGCAAGGTTTTGTGCTAATCCAATCGAAGCGATAATTCCAGCTAATTCAACGGCACTTGGATGTCCCAGTAATTCGTGAGCGAATTGGGCTCCAGGGTGGATTGAAATCGATCCGCCAACTGTTCCAACAGGAAGTGGAAGTGTGATGGTTCCAACCAAATTTCCTTCTTCATCTTTCGTCCATTGTGTCAATGGTTGATACTGACCGCTTAAACTCGCATAGGCATGAGCACCAGACTCAATTGCACGCCAGTCATTACCTGTAGCGATGACTACAGAATCAATTCCATTCATAATTCCTTTGTTATGTGTTGTTGCACGATACGGATCTGCTTTTGAAAATTTACTTGCTAAAATGATTCGGTCTAGAACTTCTTCGCCTTTACTTGTTTTAGTATCTAAGATTCTTGGAGAGAGCACGCATTTAGCCGTTACAACGGAGTTTGTTGCAAGATTCGAGAGAATAGCCATGATGCTTTCGCCCTCAGTTATTTCTTCGATTGGAGACACGAGTGCTTCGAGGATGGTATTTAGCATATTGGCTCCCATGGCTTCCTGTGTGTCAACTGATACATAGAAAATGTAGAATCGTTCATTGTCAGAAGATTTTTCTTCTACCCACACAGAACGAATTCCACCACCACGTTTCACGATAGAAGGGTGAGTATTATTTGCGACCATAAATAGAGATTCTTTTTGCTTATCCAGTTTCGCTTTTACTTCATCTAGTGTGAGTGGTGAACGAACAATGGCAATTTCACCAATCATTTCACGTTTCTTTTGAATCGTAGTGGTTCCGCCAGCTAAGTTGATTAATTTCGAAGCATAACTTGCGGCGGCAATAACAGAAGGCTCTTCGGTTACCATTGGAACGATATAACTTTTTCCGTTTACGATCAATTCAGGAACAATGCCATAGGGTAGGCCGTAAATTTCAATTTGGTTTTCGACCATTTGGTTTGCAATGGATTCAGGAAGAGACAGGCCCTTGTTTAGCAGCTCTTTAGCGTTACTAGTTAAAGTTGGATGATTAAATAAAGTTTCTTTTCTTTCTTCAAGAGATTTTTGATAAAACTTATAAAAAGGGTTGTTTGGCATCGCTTTGCTCCTTTCATACTTTCATTCAGTATAACAAATTTTTAGCGTTTGTGGGTAAGATACAGGTAAATTTTACTGAAATGAGGTACACTAGTAGACGTGGAAGGAGAGATTTTATGGAATTTATTCGTGAAGTAAATGGAAGTCGCTTAATATTAGTGGCTGATGAAGAATATCAAAAAGAAGCAGAAGATTTGCTCACCCTCGTTGAAGAGTATTTTGAGACAAGTTGGGATGAGGTAAATACTTTAATTCCAATCCATTATGGACAAGTGAAAGTGATTCCTAAAGGTGAGGATTATCAAGTCGTTGTTCAAAATTACGAACATAAATTATTAGAGGAATGGGTAGAAGATTTCTCTTATTTCTTAGATATTGTTCGTAAAACTTATCTAGCTGGTAAACGCACAAAAACATTAGGCCGTTTAATTCCATATCGTTTTGACGGACCTTTAGTTGTCGCAAATCATACTTTTGAAGTGGATGAGTGGTATGCACATCGTTTTGATGATGAGACTTGGTACATTGCACCGATGGATCAAACGATTGAAACGCAACCTCTAGAAGGAAACCAAGCGTATGAAATCTTTCCGGATTATCCTGAATTATATGAAATCATGCACTTGCCAACAGACTATATCGTTTTATTGAAGGGGCATGAAATCATTTCAGTCTTAAATACTGATAGTGAAGATGTTTGGAACTAGAAAAGAGTGAAAGGATATATTATGGTAGAATCTATTTTACGGTTGAATCATGTTGTGAAGGCTTATGAGTGTAATTGGAAAGGAGAGTTATCCTTAAGTCATGTTGTAGGGATTATGATGCTAGCTTCGCGAAAACAAGAGCGTTCCTTAACACACCCTGATTTAATTTATCAAAAAGGCTTATCTTGGATTGTTATTCAGAACCAATTAACAGTAAACCGTCTTCCAAAATTAGAAGAAGAAATCATTATCGAAACAGAACCAGTAGGATATAATAAGTTCTTTACTTTCCGCCGTTATACAATTTTATCTCTGGATGAAGAAGTACTGGTGGATGCTTTGACAACTTTTTCAATGATTAATATTGAAGAGCGAAAACTCATCTCACTTGATGAAGAAGTGCTTAGTGAATATCCAATTGAAAATAAAAAGGATAATCGCCGTAATCCAAGAGTTCCAAAAATTGATTTGGATCATGCGAATGTTCAAACCTACCGTGTTCGCTTAAATGATATCGATTATAATCAGCACGTCAATAATACGAAGTATTTCGATTGGGTGATGGATAGCTTAGGTATGGAATTTGTTGGAAGTCATCGTCTAAAATCTGTGCTTGTAAAATATGATAAAGAAATTTTACCAGGAGCATCCGTTAAGAGTTTTTATGAAATTCGACAAACTGAAAATGGGGTTCAAACATTACATCAATTGGAATCAGACGAACAAAAATGTTGCCACTTGTCTCTTGAGTGGGAATCAAAATAAAATCCTTGTATTTTCATAGGAAATAGGGTAAAATACTTTTTGTGTAAAATATGCAGCAGAAATATAGAAGCTCGTCAACAGTCCTAGCCTTTAGGGTAAGGTAGTAACCGCGGCTGCAAAGGTGAACCCTTGTAGTGACTGCACGAATCGAAGATTTCGCGATTATTTTACTCCAAAAAAATAAACAATTATTGGAGGAATGTTCAATGTCACGTTACACTGGACCAAGCTGGAAGTTATCTCGTCGTTTAGGCATTTCACTTTCAGGAACAGGAAAAGAAATCGCTCGTCGTCCATACGCACCAGGTCAACACGGACCAAACAGCCGTAAAAAATTATCTGAGTATGGTCAACAATTACAAGAAAAACAAAAACTACGTCATATGTACGGTATGAACGAACGTCAATTTGCTACTTTATTCAAAAAAGCTGGCAAAATTAAAGAAGGTAAACATGGTGAAAACTTCATGGTTCTTCTTGAACAACGTTTAGATAACGTAGTATACCGTTTAGGTTTAGCAACTACTCGTCGTCAAGCACGTCAATTAGTAAACCACGGTCACATCACTGTGAACGGTAAACGCGTAGATATCCCTTCATTCCAAGTACAAGTTGGAGATGTTGTGGGTGTTCGTGAAAAATCACGTAACTTAACAATCATTAAAGAAGCTTTAGAAGCTTTATATGGTCGTCCAGAGTTCGTTACTTTCGACGAAGATAAATTAGAAGGTTCATTAAACCGTCTTCCATTACGTGACGAGTTAACTTCTGAAGTTGACGAATCACTAGTCGTTGAATACTACAACAAACTTGGCTAATCTTATTAGACAATTTCCAAACTGGAATTCACTATTGTGGATTCCAGTTTTTTTATTTATAATTTTTATGAAAGCACATGAAATGATTACGAAAAGAGGTTGAGTCAAATGATCCGATATTTAGAAAATCCAGTTGTCACTTTTGAAGAGGTGCTGTCTCTGTATAACGCAGTAGGATGGACAAATTACACACAGAATCCAAACATGCTGGAAGAGGCTTATAAAAACTCTCTTCATATAATAGGAGCACTTAATGAAGAAGGAAAACTCGTTGGTGTACTGCGCGCAGTAGGAGACGGAGCGTCTATTCTGTTTATTCAAGATATTTTAGTGTACCCTGAATACCACCATCAGGGAATTGGCACAAAATTGTTACAACTGACTCTAGAAAAGTATAAGTCTGTGTATCAAATTCAACTGACAACTGATGATTCAACGAAAACAGTTTCTTTTTATGAGTCGAATGGATTCACAAGTCTAACATCTCTAAATTGCGTTTCATTCATATATAGAGGAAATGAGTGAGCAAACTTTACGGCCTTTTTACTATTTTATGATAGAATGAGAGAGTAAATGAAAGGAAAGAGTGGATACAATGCAATTAACAATCGATAAAAAAGCGCAAGCCTGGTTTGAAGAAGAAATGGGTGTATCTAAAGAACGTGGTGTTCGTTTCTTAGGAAAGGTATACGGATGCAGTCCTATCCATGAAGGATTCTCTCTAGCTGTTGAAGTAGATACTCCAAGTAATCCTTATGTCAGTGTCGTAGAAAATGGCATTACCTATTTTGTGGAAACTGGGGATGAATGGTTTTTCCAAGGGCATAATTTAGAAGTAGGCTTTGACGAAAAATTAAAAGAGCCAAGTTACAATTATACAAAAATTGTAGACTAATATAATAGAAGATATCGGGAGTGACGCACGAGCTAACTCCCGTTTTTATTGGACTTTTTGTGATTTGTAGAGTACAGTTAGATAGTTATGAAACGAAGAAAGGATTTATAAAATGACAGAACCTGCAGTAAAATATAGACTGATTAAAACAGAAAAACATACAGGCGCTCGTCTTGGAGAAATCATTACACCGCATGGTACTTTCCCAACACCGATGTTTATGCCGGTTGGGACACTTGCTACCGTTAAATCAATGTCTCCTGAAGAGCTAGATGAAATGGGCGCGAATATCATTTTAAGTAACACATATCACTTATGGTTACGTCCTGGTGCAGATATTGTAGATGAAGCTGGTAAACTCCATAACTTCATGAATTGGAAAAAAGGGATTTTAACAGACTCAGGTGGTTTCCAAGTCTTCTCGCTAAGCGATATGCGTCGTATTGAAGAAGAAGGAGTTCATTTTAGAAATCATTTGAATGGATCTAAATTATTCTTATCACCTGAAATTTCAATTGATGTACAAAATAAACTAGGTGCAGACATCATCATGAGTTTCGACGAGTGCCCAGATTTCCACCATACACATGATTATGTAAAAGATTCGATTGCTCGTACAACTCGTTGGGCAGAGCGCGGATTAAAGGCGCATAAATCACCAGATACACAAGCATTATTCGGAATCTTACAAGGTGCTGGTTATAAAGACTTACGTATCGCACATGCTAAAGATATGATTTCATTAGATTTCCCTGGATATTCGATTGGTGGATTGTCCGTTGGAGAAACAAAGCAAGAGATGAATGAAGTGTTGGATTACTTAACACCACTCATTCCAGCCAATAAACCTCGTTATTTAATGGGAGTGGGGTCACCTGACTCATTAATCGATGGTGTCATTCGAGGAGTAGATATGTTTGACTGCGTGTTACCAACTCGTATTGCTCGTAATGGTACTTGTATGACAAGTAGCGGGCGTCTTGTAGTGAAAAATGCGAAATACGAACGTGATTTCCGCCCATTGGATGAGAAATGTAATTGTTACACATGTCGTAACTATACACGTGCTTATATCCGCCATTTATTTAAAACAGACGAAACATTCGGCTTGCGTTTAACAAGTTATCATAACTTGTACTTCTTATTAAACTTAATGAAGCAAGTACGACAAGCGATTATGGATGATAACTTATTAGAGTTTAGAGAGGCGTTCTTTGAAGAGTATGGGTTCAACAAAGAAAATGCTAGAAATTTCTAAAAAATATAGAAATAGAGCAACTTTTTTGATAAAGTAAAAACATAAAATTGGAAATGAGGTAAGTTTATGGAAAATATGACATTATTAATTGCATATGTTGTTATAGCAGGGGGAGCGTTTTGGTTCTTTGGACGCAAACAACGTCAGCGTGCAAAAGAAATTCAAGCGCAACGAGATGCAATGAAAATTGGAGATAAAGTTGTTACGATTGGTGGATTACACGGTGTGATTGATAACATTGACACTGTAAATAATACTGTTGATCTTGATTGCGAAGGAGTCATCCTTACATTTGAACGTATGGCGATTCATCACGTTGTAACAGAATCAGCACCAACAAATAATGAAGTGTATACTGACGAAGTAGCGACTGAAGAAGAGTAATCGATGGATAAAGAGAGTTTAAAGAATCAATATAAGACTTGGTTGTATTATAAAGTTGTTGAATTTAATGATCAAGGTTATTCAACCATTGAAACAGAAGATTTAGCACATTACTTTGCAGATTATCGTTGGAAGAAAAATTTTCCTGAAAATCGATTTGAGCAGATTTTTCAAATTAATCAATTAAGTATTAATGAGTATTTCGATTTTGAATCTTTAGAAGCACAAACGAATAAAGAAATCACACTTGAGGATATCAATTTAAGTGAATTATTTTAAAAAGAGAAGCTGGCGGACTGACATGCTAGCTTCTCTTTTTGTATAAAAAAATTGTAAAGGATTACAAAATAATCGATAAAAGTATTGCTATTTTGGGAATAATGGCTAGAATGAAGGTATAGGTTAGGGAATTTTTATGAAAGGGGAAATGAAAACAAATGAATCTGTTTTCAAAGGAAATTTTTTCGATGAAAATAGTTTACATTTTTACAAAAATAGTGTAAGATAAGAATGTGATAAAAATAACAAACACTGGGGGAAATCACAAGTGAGTGAAGAAAAAAACAACAACAAAGTACAACAAGAAATCAACCAACTCGTTGAGAATGGGTTGAAAGCTCTAGATGAATTCCGCTTGTTAAATCAAGAACAAGTGGACTACATTGTAGCAAAAGCATCAGTTGCTGCCTTAGACCAACACGGTGTATTAGCACAACATGCTATCGAAGAAACTGGACGTGGGGTTTTCGAAGATAAAGCAACGAAAAACTTATTCGCGTGCGAACACGTGGTGCACAATATGCGTCACACAAAAACGGTTGGTGTTATTTCAGATGATGAAGTAACAGGATTAACATTAATTGCTGAGCCAGTCGGTGTTATCTGTGGGATTACTCCAACAACAAACCCAACTTCAACTGCAATTTTCAAATCGTTAATCGCATTAAAAACACGTAACCCAATCGTATTTGCGTTCCATCCATCAGCTCAACAAAGTTCTGCTCACGCAGCTCAAATCGTTCGAGATGCAGCAGTAGCAGCAGGAGCTCCTGAAAACTGTATTCAATGGATTGAACATCCATCAATTGAAGCAACAAATGCTTTAATGAACCACGACGGAATTGCTACAATTCTTGCAACAGGTGGTAATGCGATGGTTAAAGCTGCATACTCTTGCGGTAAACCAGCTCTTGGGGTAGGTGCGGGTAACGTTCCTGCTTACGTTGAAAAAACTGCTAACATTCGTCAAGCAGCTCACGATATCGTAATGAGTAAATCATTCGATAATGGTATGGTGTGTGCGTCTGAACAAGCAGCAATCGTTGATAAAGAAATTTACGATGATTTTGTTAAAGAATTAAAGAGCTATCACACTTACTTTGTAAACAAAAAAGAAAAAGCATTATTAGAAGAATTCTGCTTTGGTGTTAAAGCAAACAGCAAAAACTGTGCTGGTGCTAAATTAAATGCGAACATTGTAGGTAAACCAGCTGCATGGATTGCAGAACAAGCTGGATTCTCAGTTCCAGAAGGTACAAATATTCTTGCTGCAGAATGTAAAGAAGTCGGCGAGAAAGAACCTTTAACTCGTGAAAAACTTTCTCCAGTTATTGCAGTACTTAAATCTGAATCACGTGAAGACGGATTAGAAAAAGCTCGTCAAATGGTTGAATTCCACGGTTTAGGACACTCAGCAGCCATTCATACTGAAGATGCTGAATTAGCTAAAGAATTCGGACGCGTTGTTCGTGCGATTCGTGTTATTTGGAATGCTCCTTCTACTTTCGGTGGTATCGGGGACGTTTACAACGCATTCATCCCATCATTAACATTAGGTTGTGGTTCTTACGGACGTAACTCAGTTGGGGATAACGTAAGTGTTGTAAATCTATTAAATATCAAAAAAGTAGGGAGACGTAGAAATAACATGCAATGGTTTAAAGTTCCATCAAAAATCTATTTCGAACGCGATTCAATTCAATACTTACAAAAAATGAAAAATGTAAGCCGTGTAATGATCGTAACTGACCAAGCAATGGTTAAATTAGGATTCTTACAACGTGTTATTGAACAATTAGAATTACGTCCAAACAAAGTAATTTATGAAGTATTCTCAGATGTAGAACCAGATCCAGACATCACAACTGTAAACCGTGGTGCTGAAATTATGAAGAGCTTCGAGCCAGATACAATCGTTGCGCTTGGTGGTGGTTCTGTAATGGATGCTGCGAAAGTAATGTGGATGTTCTATGAACAACCACAAGTGGACTTCCGTGACTTAGTACAAAAATTCATGGATATCCGCAAACGTGCCTTCAAATTCCCAGAATTAGGAGAACGTGCTAAATATGTTGGTATTCCAACAACATCTGGTACAGGTTCTGAAGTAACACCATTCGCAGTAATTTCAGACAAAGCGAATAACCGTAAATATCCATTAGCTGACTACTCACTCACACCAACAATTGCGATTGTTGACCCTGCGTTAGTTATGACAGTTCCTGATTTCGTAACAGCTGATACTGGTATGGACGTATTAACTCACGCAATTGAAGCGTACACTTCAACTCTTGCAAATGACTATACAGATGGCTTAGCATTACAAGCAATCAAATTAGTATTTGAAAACTTAGTAAGCAGTGTGAAAAATGCGGATTTCGTATCACGTGAAAAAATGCATAATGCTTCTACAATGGCTGGTATGGCTTTTGCCAACGCATTCTTAGGAATGAGCCACTCTATGGCCCATAAGATTGGTGGATTCTTCCATACAGTTCACGGACGTACAAATGCGATTCTATTACCTTACGTAATTCGTTACAATGGTACTCGTCCTGCTAAAACTTCAACATGGCCTAAATACAACTACTACCGTGCTGATGAAAAATTCCAAGACATTGCTCGTATGTTAGGATTGCCATCTTCAACTCCTGAAGAAGCTGTAGATGCTCTTGCAAAAGCTGTTTACGAATTAGGGGAAGCAGTAGGAATCGAAATGAACTTCAAAGCACAAGGCGTTAACCACAAAGAATGGTTAGCTACAATCCATGAGATTGCAATGCTTGCTTATGAAGATCAATGTTCACCAGCGAACCCTCGTTTACCAATGGTTGCTCATATGGAAGAAATTCTAGCCGATGCATACTTTGGTTATAAAGAAAGACCAGGTCGCTTAAAATAATTGATTTTTAATGAAGAGAGTCTTAGACAAACCGTCTAAGGCTCTTTTACTATTTTTTTCGAACCTAAAATATGCTATACTAAATAAGGATAAGAAAGGAGATGGCTTATGACTCCAAATAAAGAAGATTATATTAAAGCAATCTATAAATTAGGTGGTAGGGACGAATTTGTATCGAATAAAGCCATCAATCAAATGTTAAATCTTTCAGCAGCTTCTACAACTGAAATGCTCAATAAACTTGTACATGACGGGACAGTAGAATATATTCGCTATACTGGAGCTAAATTAACAAGAAAGGGTATTAAAGTTGCAGAACGGTTAATTCGATCTCATAAAATTTGGGAAGTATTCTTAGTGAACTCCTTAGGATTCAGTGGAGAAAGCGTCCATGAACAAGCCGAAGTGTTAGAGCATTCATCCTCTGTTGAAATGACAGAACGTCTAGCAGCTTTTCTTGGAAATCCAACTCACTGTCCTCATGGCGAAGAAATCCCACCTTATTCTGAATAAAACAATGATAAAACTGGTCTTTTAAAGGCCAGTTTTTTATTTTTGCTCTAGTATTTCTAATAAAATTTTAGTACAATAATAGTACAGTTTAAGTAAGGTGTTTCATTTTTTTAATACAGAGGAGATATTATGACATCAAAACATCAACAAATTATTCGTTATATTGAATCATTACCAGTAGGAGAAAAAATCTCTGTTCGTTCAATTGCAAAGAACATGGAAATGAGTGAAGGTACAGCGTATCGTGCGATTAAAGAAGCTGAAAATATTGGGATTGTTTCTACCATCGAGCGTGTAGGGACGATTCGTATTGAACGAAAAACAAAAGATAATCTTGAAAAGTTATCGTTTGGTGAGATTATTAAAATCATCGAAGGAGAAGTTTTCGGTGGACATGACGGACTCGATAAAATACTAAATCGCTTCGTTATTGGGGCGATGACTCTTGATGCAATGACGCGTTATATTCAGCCAGAATCTCTCGTGATTATTGGGAACCGTGAAGATGCGCAATTATTAGCATTGAATCAAGGAGCGGCCGTTTTAATTACTGGGGGGTTCCAAGCAACACCACAATTGATTCAAAAAGCCGATGAATTAAAAATCCCTTTAATGGGAACAACGTATGATACTTTTACCGTTGCGAGTCTTATTAACCGTGCGATGACAGACCAATTAATTAAAAAGAAAATTATGATTGTCGCAGATATTTATAATGATATAGAGAATACGAATTACTTGAGAATGGACCAAACCGTTAAAGAATATCGTCAACTGAGTGAAAAGACAGGAAATTCTCGATTCCCAGTGATTAATCATTCGAATCGTTTAGTGGGAGTTGTTTCTGCTAAAGATATTTTAGGAAAAGCAGATACTCTTACAATGGAACGCGTGATGACGAAGAATCCATCTGTGTCTAAATTACATGCTTCTGTAGCCAGCGTGGCGCATTCAATGATTTGGAATGGATTAGAGATGCTCCCAGTTGTTCAAGACAATATGGAATTGATTGGGATTATTTCTCGTCGTGATGTCATGAAGGCGATGCAGTTAACGCAACGTCAACCACAAGTTGGAAATACTTTTGAAGATGATGTTAGTGAAAACTTAGAAATTGTTGAAGTAAATCCTACAAGTGCTCACTTTAACTTTACTGTAACACCACAAATGACCAACAATCTTGGAATGCTCTCATTTGGTGTATTATGTGAAGTTGTATCAGTTGCATCAAAAGAGTTTATTCATCGTAGTCAACGTCGAAATACAGTTATTGAGCAATTAGAAATGCATTACTTGAAGATGATTCCGATTGAAAGTAAAATTTCAATTCAAATGCAAACATTGGATAACGGACGCAAAGTCTCTAAATTAGACATTTCTGTATTGCTAGAAAATTCTGTGGTTGCTAAGGCAATCATGTCAAATCAATTAATGGAAAGAAACTAAGCATGGATTACAAAACATTATTAAAAGAAATTATCGTAGAAATTGAAAAAGCCGACTCAATTGTTATCTTAAGACATAGAAAGCCTGACCCTGATGCATTAGGGTCGCAACTGGGTTTGAGAGAATTGATTAAGGCAACATATCCTGAGAAGAGTGTTTATGTGATTGGCGATATGCCTGATAACTTGAAGTATATCGGAGAAATGGATGAAATTAGTCAAGAGACGTTTCATCATTCATTGGTAATCGTAACAGATTGTTCTACACCAAGACTCATCAATTGTCCTTTTGAGGTTACCGTTGATGATGTGATTAAGATTGATCACCATCCCAATGTAACGCCATATGGAAAAATTTGCTATGTAGATACGACTGCTGCAAGTGCAAGTGAAATCATAGCCGAGTTTGCGTTTGACAATGAGACCCCTTTTCAAATGAATAAAGCAGCAGCAACTGTTATTTATGCCGGTATTATTGGTGACACAGGACGCTTCTTATATCCATCGACAACGTCTAAAACTTTTGCGCTTGTATCAAAATTGATACAGTACGACGTAGACATCGCTGGAATTGCAGATAAGATGATTACAAAACCGCTCAATATTAATCGGATGACAGGGTATATTTATGAACATATCAAAGTATCACCTGAAGGAATGGCAAGTATTGTTTTAACAAAAGAAGTACTCGAACGTTTTGACGCTACTGATCAATTAGCCTCTTTAGTGGTCTCTGTACCTGGAACGATAGAAGGAATTCTAGCTTGGAGTATGTATGTTGAACAAGAGGATGGTACCTTTAGAGTTCATTTACGTTCAAAAGGGCCAACTGTGAATCACATCGCTCTGAAATTTGGTGGCGGCGGACATTCGCTTGCTTGTGGAATCCCCTCTGTACCAAATAGTCAGATAAGAGAAGTTGATAAAGCGTTGGAAGCGGAAGTGTCTAACTTTAACAAAATTTGAAATCAATCTTAAATAAGAGTATTATTAATTGTTGTGTTTACAATAAATTTAAGTCCATTTTTGGATGAAAGGAATTATGAATAGATGAATTATACAGAGAGCTTTAAAGCTATTGATGCAGAAATTAAAAAAGCTGATTCAATTGTGATTTTACGACATGAATCTCCAGACCCTGATGCAATCGGATCGCAAGTCGGGTTGAAAGAAATAATTCGTGCCACTTATCCAGAAAAAACAGTTTACTTATTAGGTGAGATGCCAAAATCGTTAACGTATATTGGAGAAATGGATGAAATTACAAAGGAACAATTTGATTCTTCTCTCATTATTGTATTAGACTGTGCGAATACACCTCGTATTGATTGTCCGTTTGAAGTAGATCCTTCTAAAGTAATTAAAATTGACCATCATCCAGATAGAGATGTATATGGGGCTATTTCATTTGTGGATATCAACTCAAGTAGTACAAGTGAAATTTTATGCCGTTTTGCATTTGGTGAGGAAAGTACATGGAAAGTTTCTAATGAAGCTGCGAATGCATTGTATGCAGGGATTGTTGGGGACACAGGTCGCTTCCTTTACCCAGCAACTACAGCTGTCACATTTGCGATGGTCTCTAAATTGCTAGAGTTCGATGTGGATATCTCTGGTATTGCATACCATATGATTACAAATCCAGTTTCAGTAAGCCGTTTAGCAGGATATATTTATCAAAACATGGAAATTTCTGAAAATGGTGTTGCAGCGACTATTCTTACACAAAAAGATTTAGAGCACTTTGGTATTGAAGAAGAGGAAACGCATGGAGTTATTTCTCTTCCAAGTACAGTTGAGGGAATCTATTGCTGGGCACTATTTGTGGAACAACCAGATGGAAGCTACAGAGTAAATCTACGCTCTAAAGGCCCAATCGTGAACGGAATCGCTCAAAATCATGGAGGTGGAGGACATCCATTAGCATCAGGTGCTATTGTTCAATCGCTTGAAGAAGTAAACGAAATCGTAGAAGAATTAAATGAATCATCAAAAGAATATTTGAATAAATAATAGGAATGAGTCGGTCTAACCGGCTCTTTTTCTTATATTGGTAGTCCAAATGTGAAAATAATTCTTTTTGAAGGAAGAAAAATGGTCTTGTTTTATTCTTGGTTATATCGAATTGGTGCAGTATAATATATATGAATTTTTATTGAAAAATATTTTTATAAAAGAAGGAGAGCTAGATGAAGAGGTTTATTCATAAACTATCAACTACATTATTACTATTCACATTATTAACGAATCAAGTAGCACCAACATTTACTTATGCACAGGAGGTTAGTGAACCTATAACAGTAGAGACAAGTAGTACTGAGACACCGGCAACTGAAACGACTGTGAGTACAGAAAATACTACTTCTACATCAAACGAGTCTACGGTTGCTGGGGCTGTAGCTATAAATGCGCAAATCGGTCAAGTAAAAGTGACTGCTACAAACTCAACAGGTAGTGATGAACAGTATACAACGAAGAACCGTCAAGGAGATGTGCAATTAGATGGTTCGAAAGTGAAAGAGTCTGTAATTGGAGGATATGTTGAGTTCACTTATCCAACGGAGTATATTGCTAGCTTTACGGTTGCGACTGGAGGACCAGTAAAGAGCGTAGATAATTCGACACCAGGTGTATTAAAAGTATACTTGTCAGATATCACACAAACGACAACTGCAAGTTTTCCTTTTACGTTTAAATTTAAAGACCGTGTCACTCCAGAAGGTTATACGTTCTCTCCAAAAATCGTATTAAAAGATAGTGCTGGAAACACATTGAAAGAAGTAACGGATTCATTAGTTTATAAAGTAAAAGTCGATAAACAGTCATTGTTTAAATATAATGGAACAAATACTACACAATTGTATACTATTGATAACCGTGAAATTTATGGTGGAAAGGCAACTGGTGATGCAATTACAGAAGCAGCAGATGTTACTTTCCAATTTAGTTTATCGACGAATACATTGGGCGGTGGACAAACTCAAAACTGGGGAAATGGAAAAGCACAGACACGCGCTGCCAAAACGATTACTATCACTGATACATTACCAACATATGAAAAAGCTGATGGAACTACAGGAACAGCAGTTTTTGATCCTTCAAAGAATCCAGGCTGGACATTAAATGCAGACGGTACTGTTAGCAAAACCATTACTGGTGGTGACACTCTAAATGACACAAATAGTGAAGCAGAATTGGCTTTACGTGAAGAGAGACTTGTTTTAAGTTTCCCTGATGCGAAAACAAAAACAAATATTGTTAATAACGCAAAAACAGAATTGGCGTTTATTCAACAAGGAGAATCAGAACCTAAATTAACAGTAAGCGATGATATTCAATTTAAACTGATTGGACAGTTGATTAGTGATGCTGCTATCCGCAAGTCGAACAATGATAGACAAACTTTAAATATTGATGCGGGTGCGCCAGATACATCTGTAGCGACATGGATTCTTGGGTTTACGAATACTTCTCCAAGTACCATTTCTGAATTAACATTAGTGGATGAAGACTTGGATGAGAGAATGTATTTCTACTCAGTAGGATCTCCTGTTGCAAACGCACCATTTGATATGGATGTATATGGGGTAAAAGCAGATGGCACAGAAGTAAAATTAGGAAGCATTGCTAAAGGTACAAAACAAATAGTGATTGTAGACGAAGATGCCTATAATAAAGTTACAAATCAAGCAAAACAAATTTATGCTGGTACTTTAAAGAAAGAGGCTTATCAAAAAGTATCTCGTACCTATGACAGTGTAAAAATTAAACTTCAAGATGGCACAATTCTTCAACCAGGAGAGATTACATCTACTTATATTCAAACGAAATTGTTAAATCCATTTGATGAAACCAAACGGGAAGATCCTCTCAGATACAATAATAGTATGCATGCAGAAGGTTTAGTGGATGGATATGGAGAAGATGGAAAGTTCTCTACAAACAAGAGTACCTCATATGAAGATGCAAAAGTGAAGGAAGAAGAAATTCGTATTTCGAAAACAACTCGTTCAAATCCAACAGGAGATTTAGGAGAAGTTGTTGAATATAGTGTTACTGCAGATTTTAGTAACTTATCAGTCAATCGTCGTGTAAATGGCACTCAAGTGATTGATGTTTTACCTGAGGGAATTACTTATAAAGGGTACTATATTGATAAACAAGAGCATAAGAATATGCTGAAGGGTGAACCAAGTATCGTTGAAAATTACAACGGTAGTGGACGCCAAGCGGTAATTTTTGAATTGAAAGA
The DNA here is from genome assembly GCA_963540995.1 of uncultured Streptococcus sp. Classification (GTDB taxonomy): domain Bacteria; phylum Bacillota; class Bacilli; order Lactobacillales; family Aerococcaceae; genus Granulicatella. The sequence goes on along the minus strand of CAUTST010000016.1, from coordinate 16,295 downwards.
TCTTGATTTTTATAATGATAAGACGATTGCACGTAACTTTACAGCAATTGTTTCAGCAACAATTACGAAAGAAGCAATGCCGACAGCTATTCAGAAAGCTGATGATTATAAGAAAAACACTGATAACCATGTGTATTTAGTTGCTAAAGAATTTTCACCTTTAGCAAGTAATGTAACGTCTCAAACAATGTTAGAGAATGTGTTTAAGATTAAGACACCAGATGGAGTAGTTCCTGCACAAGTTGTGGGTGCAAAAGTTCCAACGATTGTAAATTTACCAACTGAAATTCGTTCTGAAAAATTTATTTTGGCTAATGATGGAAGTTGGACGCAAGCGTTAGTTCAACAGAATTACTGCCAAGAGTATAAATATCAGTTACAAACGAAAAACTATAGTACGTACGATATTGATACATTTACATTGTATGATCGTCTTCCGTATGCAGGAGACGAGAAGGGTTCTGGGTTTACTCCGGTTCTAACAAAAGCATTAGAAGTTGAAAGTAAATATACCGTTTACTATCATACTTCAACAAGCTTGCCAAATTCTCCATATGATGCAACGCAAGCTAGTGGATGGGTCACTGCAGATCAAGTTGCTGATTTTACAAAAGTAACAGCCATCAAGATTGTATTGAATAAGGGCGAAAAGATTATTCCAGGAGAAGTTGTGAACTTCCAAGTGGAAATGAAAACTCCAGAATACACAGATGGTGCAACAGATACACTAACAGCAACGAACGTATTCTATACAAACCGTGATGCTGAAAATCCAACAGTCTTTGGTGAAACAAATGCTGTTTCAAACCAATTACCACTATATATTCCTGTTGCCAAGATTTGGAACGGGGAAAAAGACTCTTCCATTTCAAGTATTAAAGTGGAACTAAGCCGTGCAAGTAATCCGGATGTTGTTCTTGCAACAATGGTCTTAAATGATGCCAATGAGTGGAAAGGTATCTTTAAACTTACAATTGATGGTAAAACACTTGACCCAACAGTAACTGATTACCAAGTAAAAGAAGTAATCGATGAAAATTATGGGAAAGATTACGATACTGTCATTACTGGCGACGCCGCTCAAAAAGAAGGATTTACAATTACCAATACTCGTAAAACTACAACTCATACTGTTAAAAAAGTATGGGAAGATAATGACAATAAACTTGGCTTACGTAAAGCGATTAAAGTTCAATTGAAACAAAATGGTGAAAACTATGGTGAAGCAGTCGAATTGTCAGAGGCGAATCATTGGGAACATACTTTCACAGCATTACCTGAATCTGAAAATGGAGTAGCTTATGAGTACACAGTTGAAGAAACTGATATTCCAGAAGGATATACTCATGAAGTAGTAACAGAAGGAAAAAACTCTGTGATTACGAACCGAATTCTTTCAGAAGTTAAGCAAGACCTAACATTCAAGAAAGAATTAGAGGGTCGTGATTTAGTAGAGGGAGAATTCTCGTTTAAATTATTGGATAAAAACGGAAATATTATTCAAACAGCGCAGAATAAAGCTGACGGAACTATTACGTTTAAAGATGTGACTTTCGATAAGGCTGGAACGTATAAATTCACAGTTGTAGAGGTTAGTGGAGATGATGCGCAAATTACTTACGATAAGAGCGTCAAAAACGTATCAATTGAAGTAAAACAAGAAGATAAGGCGTATGTTGCAACAGTTACTTATGATGAAGATACAACATTTAAGAATAAGTATACGGCACCGGTTGTACCAACACCTGAACCATCTAAACCTCAAAAAGATTTACCAAATACTGGTGCATCATCACTTGTAAGTACAATGTTTATTGCAACTTTATTAGTAATGATTGCTTTAGCTTTTGTTTTTACAAATAAACAAGAAAAAGAATAATTAAATTTTGAAAACATCGATTAGTTTTGTTGCTAATCGGTGTTTTTATTTCGCAATTGAAAGCCTTTTGATTTTTTGCAAATTTTTCTATAAATGAATTGACTTTAATGAGTTTCAAGAATACAATAATATTATGTGTTAAATCACATTTAACCATAAAAATTATCAATGCAATTTATTTTGATTAAAAATTAAATAGAGACGGAGGTGACTCAATGGACTCAGTAGTAACAGGTGGCCTCGCGATCTTAGCTTTAATAATTGGAATTGTTGCTGGATATATTGGTTTCAAATCAAATTACGAGAAAAAGTTAGTAGCAGCTCGCGAATCGGCTGAAATGATTATCAAAGATGCAGAAAAAGATGCTGACCGATTAAAAAAGGAAGTATTATTAGAAGCAAAAGAAGAAAATCATAAGTATCGTGCTGAAGTTGAAAATGAGTTAAAAGAAAGACGAAATGAAGTACTTCTTCAAGAAAAGAGAATGATTCAACGTGAAAAGAATTTAGATCGCAAAGATGAAATTCTAGAAAAACGTGAACAATCGATTGAATCGAAGGAAACAAAAATCCAAGAAAAACTTGAGAGAGTAACAGAGAAAGAAAATCAAGCTGAAGCTCTCGTTGCGAAACAACAAGAAGAATTGGAACGTATTTCTACAATTAGTAAAGAAGAAGCACAAGAGATTATCATGAAGGACATGACTGAACAGTTAAGTAAGGAACGTGCCATCATGATTAAAGAGTCTGAGCAGCTTGCAAAAGATGAAGCAGATAAAAATGCTAAAAATATTATTCTTCAAGCAATTCAACGTTCCGCAGCAGACTTAGTTTCAGAAAATACAGTAACCGTAATGACGTTGCCTAGTGATGAAATGAAAGGACGTATTATCGGACGCGAGGGACGTAATATTCGTACCCTTGAATCATTAACAGGAATTGATGTGATTATCGATGAAACACCAGAAGCGGTAGTATTAAGTGGGTTTGACCCAATTCGTCGTGAAATCGCGAAAATGACGCTAGAAAAATTAATTTCAGACGGTCGTATTCATCCTGCTCGTATTGAAGAAATGGTTGAAAAATCTCGTAAAGAAATGGATGAGCGTATTCGTACAATTGGTGAACAAGCAACGTTCGAAGTTGGAATTCACTCATTACATCCTGATTTGATTAAGATTTTAGGTCGTTTATACTTTAGAGCTAGTTACGGTCAAAATGTATTGAACCACAGTATCGAAGTGGCTAAGCTTGCTGGAGTAATGGCAGGTGAATTAGGTGAAGATGTAAACCTTGCAAAACGTGCTGGTTTACTTCACGATATCGGTAAAGCACTCGATCATGAAATCGAAGGTTCTCACGTTGAAATCGGTGCAGAAATTGCTCAAAAATATAAAGAAAATAAGATTGTTGTTAACGCAATTGCTTCTCACCATGGTGATGTTGAAGCAACTTCAACAATTGCGGTACTTGTTGCAGCGGCCGATGCTTTATCTGCAGCTCGCCCAGGTGCTAGACGTGAATCAATTGAAAACTATATTCGTCGATTAGAAAGATTAGAAGCCATTGCCACTGAACATGAAGGTGTTGAACGAAGCTTTGCGATTCAAGCTGGACGTGAAGTGCGTGTAATGGTACAACCTGACAAGATTAGTGATGAAAAAGCGATTATTTTAGCGCATGACATCAAGAATCAAATTGAAGAAGAACTCCAATATCCAGGACATATTAAAGTTACAGTTATTCGTGAGACAAGAGCAGTCGAATATGCTAAGTAATCATTGATTGACTTTGACTCTACTGCGAAGTAGATGTAAAATTGGAAAACCCATGACAATTGTCATGGGTTTTTGTTTTGTCTTAGAAAAGATAAAGAAGCCATTCCCAAATTAAGAATGGCTTCTTGAATGAACTATTAATTGCGAGCTTCTTGCGTCGTTTGTTCATTATTATTGTTATTGTTGTTTTGCTGCTGGTTTTGCTGCTGGTTTTGCTGCGTTGTACGTTCCTCACTCGTTGTTGGTTGTTCTAATTGGAACTCATTTGTAATTGGGTCCGAGCTATTTTTACCAACTGTCACAACAAGAGTAACAGAAACGCTTGATCCACTAATATTTTGGAAGGTTACAGAATTTCCAGAAACAGTTTGTGATTGACCGTTAGCAGTAACTTTAAATTGTGGTTGATCTTTAGAATCTGTTTGATATTTATCCCATGTTACGGTTAGTGTCTTTTTAGTTTTATCATATGTTGCTTTTAAGCCTGTAGGAGCATCAATCGTTGTACCGTAGTTTGTTGATTGTGTGGTAGGGACGTGACCTTTAACAAATAACTCTGTAGCGATCATATTGGCTGGAGTTCTAGGGCCAGGTAAGCTTAATGGGTCGGAGCCAATTTCGATTTGTTGTTTAACAACACTATCTGGTTGTACCCAATCATCTCCGCTAGAAGATTCCGCCATATATTGCATTAAGTAGTAATAAATGAGTCTCGAATATTCTTGTTCTGTAGTATCTACACCGCCGCCTTGTTCATATGGATTATCGTAACCGGTCCATGCAGAAATTGTATAGTCGGTAGAATACCCGATAAACCATGAGTCTGGGATGATATCTTCATAATCACTAGCTCCCATTGCACGTTTTTGCTCAACTGTGTAGTTAGATGAACCAGTTTTGGCAGCTGTAGGTAGTCCTGGAATAGCTGCTTGAGTTGCGAAACCATATTCGAATGAATCTTTAAGGACGTCAGTAATCATATAAGCAGTTGACTCTTTCATCGCTTGTTTTTGTTCAGGTTTAAACTCGGTGACTTGACCATCACGAGTTGTGACTTTTGTTACCGTATATGGTTCTGAATAAGTACCGTAATTACCAAATGCGGCATATGCGGCAGCCATCTTAATTGGTGAAATATCTGCACCAATTGAGTTACTTTCTACTAAATAGTCTTGACCATCATTTTTAATTTGAATATCTAGATTGTTCAAGAATGACTTGATATTTGTTTCACCAACAGCTCTAAAGGTCTGGAGAGCTGTTGTATTTCTTGAGTAAACGAGGGCAGTACGTAATGTCATTGCACCTTTGTAACTGAAATCCCAGTTGTTTAACTCGACACCATTTGAATAAGTAGTTCTTTGATCCATGATGGTTTGACCAGTAGAATAATTTAAGTATTCTATAGCAGGACCATAGGCGATAACCGGTTTGATGGTTGAACCTGTACTACGTGAATTGTCTGTTGCTCGGTTATAGCCTAGTAGTGTAGTTTGTTTACGGCCACCATTTACGGCGCGAACGGCACCAGTTTTTGTATCGAGCATAACAACAGCATTTTGAATTTTATCATTCACATATTGAATGTAATCATTTGTATTTACGATATCGTATAAACGTTGCTGCGCTTTTGAGTCAATTGTTGTTTCAATAGTAAGTCCATCATTATAAGGATCAAGTCCCGTTTTTTCTTGAACTTCTTTTAAGACCATTGTTACGAATGAATCATAAACAAGTGCTTTATCATTACTGTTTGTGCTGTTATCTTGTGCAACTAATCCTTCAGTAACTGGAGTAGCAACCGCCTGTTCATATTGTTCCTTTGTAATTTTTCCGTTTTCTTTCATGGAGTAAAGCACTAAGTCACGACGTTCTTTTGCTTGATCAGGATTTGCGTATGGATCATATGTGTTTGGAGCTTGTGGCATACCAGCAAGCAACGCTACTTGTGGGAGGGTTAACTCAGATAATTCTTTGTTGAAGTAGTAATGGGATGCTGTGCCAAATCCATAAACATTATTTGCCATATAGACTTTGTTTAAGTAGTACGTCAAAATTTGTTCTTTAGAGTAATCACGCTCTAATTGAAGTGCTAGCATAATTTCTTGAATTTTACGTTTATAGGTTTGGTCTTCTTTTTTCGTTGAGAACACCGCTAACTTCACTAGCTGTTGAGTGATGGTACTACCACCTTGAGTGATTTCACCAGCTGTTGCGTTTCGTAGGAAAGATCCTACAATACGGATTGGATCAATCCCCATATGAGAGTAGAAACGTTTGTCTTCAATCGATGTAACGGCATCTTTTAGTAATTGAGGAACTTCTTCACTGGTGATAATATCTCGTTTTTCACCACCGAGCGAATAAATGAGTTCGCCATCTTTATCAAGTATTTTAGTTTCAGTTGCTCCTTCTAAATCACTTGCTTGAATTGTAGGAGCAGTCGCACCGTAGTAAGCGAAGATTGCGACGATAGCAAGAATAGCCACAGCCACAAAAGCGACAACACCGATTAAAATTTTCTTCCAGAGTTTTTTCTTAGAAGAAGCGGGCGTCTTTTTCTTCGTATGACGATGCTGTGATGAACGGGTTTGTTCTGTATTATTTTCAGTCATAGATTGACCTCCTTTATAATAAAGTATCCACTGCATCTAAATAATTTAAAGTCATCTGCAGGGATAACTGGATTTCTTGACCTTTATCTCTTATATAGGTCAAAGGAATGGATTGACGTGTAGAGCTTGAATCGTAAATGAACTGTTCAATCCATTTGTATTCAAGTAAATAATATTCCTTCAGACTAGAAAAATAGAAAATAACAAATGCGATACCGCCTTGTTCACAGCACTCTTTCATATGTTCTAGCTGATGAGTATGAATATTCTTTAGAGGAAATGAAGTTTTATTCTTCGTTTCCTTCGCTTCAAAGTCGATATATTTTCCTTTATAGACACCATTATAGTCGGTCGTAGATGCCTGACGAAAATAGGCTTCAGTAATCTGCGCAGCACTTCTAGCAGGGTAGTTTACTTTAACGACTTGAATTGGCGTCGGTTTCTTATGGATGACAGCTCGCTTTTGAAGGCGATAGAGTTCATTGGTTTGATTCAATATACTCTCTAAACCCATACCGCGACTACTGTAGTTTGTTTGCATTGTTTGAGATTGAGTAGCCAGTGATAATTGTTTTTGTCCTTTTGGATATTGAATCATTTTATCCCTCCTACGGCGTCTATTATAACATTTTGGGTTGAAAATGAGAAAAACTATTGCTTTTGTTACAATTTCTTAATCTCTACTCAAAATTCTTGTTAAATTACTACTGTTTAAGTCAATTATGTTTTACAAAAGAAGAAGAGTATTGTAAAATGAATGAGTATGTAAATCCATTCATCTTTAAGGTGAATAATGAATTTATGGAGGAATAATATGACAGCAAAATTCGAAAAAGTTGAAACTAATAAAGTTGTTTTAACATTTGAAATCTCACAAGAAGATATTAAAAAAGGGCTAGACCAAGCGTTTAACCGTGTTAAAAAGAACGTGAACGTACCTGGTTTCCGTAAAGGTAAAGTAAGCCGTCAAGTATTTGAAAAAATGTATGGTGAAGAAGCTTTATACCAAGATGCATTAAACATTCTTTTGCCAGATGCATATGATAACGCAGTTGAAGAAACTGGAATCTTCCCAGTAACTCAACCAACAATTGATATTGAATCAATCGAAAAAGGTAAACCATGGGTTATTAAAGCAGAAGTTGTTGTAAAACCTGAAGTTAAATTAGGTGAATACAAAGGATTAACTGTTGAAAAACAAGAGCGTACAGTTTCTGAACAAGATGTTGAAGATCGTTTATTACAAGAACAAGCTCGTGCAGCTGAATTAGTTGTAAAAGAAGATGCAGCTGAATTAGGTGACACAGTAGTGATTGACTTCGAAGGTTTCTTAGGTGACGAAGCTTTTGAAGGCGGAAAAGGTGAAAACCACTCATTAGAATTAGGCTCAGGTTCATTCATCCCAGGTTTTGAAGACCAATTAGTTGGCGCTAAAGAGGGCGATGAAGTAGAAGTGAAAGTGACTTTCCCAGAAGAATACCATGCTGAAAACTTAAAAGGTCAAGAAGCAGTATTCAAAGTAAAAGTTCACGAAGTTAAAACTAAAGAATTACCTGAATTAACAGATGAATTCGCTAAAGACGTTGATGATTCAGTTGAAACATTAGCAGAATTAAAAGAAAAATTCCGTAAAGAATTAGAAGAAGCTAAAGCAGCTGCTGCGGATGAAGCAGTAGCAGATGAAGCTTTACGTAAAGCAGTAGAAAACGCTGAAATCGTTGAATTACCATACGAAATGGTTCACGACGAAGTTCACCGTCAAATGGAACACTACTTAAACGATATGCGTCGTAACGGAATCTCTCCTGAAATGTACTACCAAATCACTGGTACAACAGAAGCTGATTTACACAAAATGATGGAAAAAGATGCTGACGTTCGCACTAAGACGAACTTAGTATTAGAACAAATCGTTAAAGAAGAAGGCATCGAAGCAACTGACGAAGATGTAGCTAACGAAGTCAAGGAATTAGCTGCTCAATACGGTATGGAAGAAGATGCAGTTCGTGCTGCTGTTTCAGTAGATATGTTGAAAAACGATATCTCAATGAAGAAAGCATTAGCTCTAATTACTGATTCTGCTAAAGAAGCTTAATTTTATGAAATTAAATAGAAAAGCGCCGGTTTCGCGAGAGGCCGGCGCTTTTTGAAACAACATTTCTTGTTGAATAAAGTGACTTATGGTACTCTTAAATTGAAAAATCAGGAAAAGAATGGGGGTTTCAGATTGTATAAAGATGAAACAAAACAAGTAAGATGTTCATTTTGTGGAAAATCACAAGAACAAGTAAAGAAAATTATCGCTGGTCCTGATGTATTTATTTGTAATGAATGTGTTGATTTATGTAAAGAAATTATCGATGAAGAGTTTTCTTCAATGACAATGGATGAAATGATTGAGGTATTAAAGCCTCAAGAAATTCTAAAGGTATTAAACGATTACGTCGTAGGTCAAGATCATGCAAAGAAATCATTAGCAGTAGCGGTTTATAATCACTATAAACGTATTAATCATCTATTTAGCGAAGAAGATGATGTGGAGTTACAAAAGAGTAATATTTGTTTAATTGGACCAACTGGGTCTGGTAAAACTTATTTAGCTCAGTCATTAGCGCGTATTTTGAATGTTCCATTTGCGATTGCGGATGCGACTACATTAACTGAGGCTGGTTACGTTGGTGAGGATGTTGAGAATATCCTTTTAAAACTACTACAAGCGACAGATTATGATATCGAACGTGCTGAAAAAGGGATTATTTATATTGATGAAATTGATAAGATTGCCCGTAAGAGCGAGAATGTATCTATCACTCGTGATGTAAGTGGTGAAGGAGTTCAACAAGCCTTACTGAAAATTTTAGAAGGGACAGTTGCGTCTGTTCCGCCTCAAGGAGGTCGTAAGCATCCACATCAAGAACTCATTCAAATCGATACAACGAATATTCTATTTATTGTTGGTGGGGCCTTTGACGGAATTGAAACAATCGTGAAAGAGCGTCTGGGTGCTAAAGTGATTGGATTTGGTTCTTCGAACAAAAACTTATCAAGTCACGAAAGTTTGATGCAACTGATTATCCCTGAAGATTTACAAAAATTCGGTTTGATTCCAGAGTTTATTGGAAGACTTCCAATTACTGCTGCGTTAGAACCATTAAAGAAAGATGATTTAGTAGATATTTTAACAAAACCAAAGAATGCTTTAGTGAAACAATATCAAAAACTCTTTGCAATGGATAATGTGGAATTAGAGTTTGAGCCAGAAGCGTTACAAGCAATTGCTGCTAAAGCAATTGAACGTCGTACGGGTGCGCGTGGGTTGAGAAGCATCATTGAATCTGTAATGATGGATTTAATGTTTGAAATTCCTAGCCGTGAAGACATCACTAAAGTGGTCGTTACTGAAGCGATTGTGAATGGAACTGGTGAACCTAATTTATATGATGAAGAAAATCGATTGATATCCTAGGGTTTTTCATCAAAATATGGTAGGATAGAATGTGATATGATGGATGCATTATATTGCATTCTGTTTTTTTATAAAGAAAACATGAATTGAGGGAGACAACAGCATGAAAGGATTGAAATCCTTAATATCGAAACATTATACAAAAGAAGAATTTGCTTGGATTATGCAAGACTGGGCAAACTCTGTTTATTCTTTAATGATTACAACTGCTATTTTCCCGTTGTATTTTAAAACAGTATCAACGAACGCTGGTATTAGCGCAGCTGATTCAACAGCGTTCCTAGGTTACGCCAATTCTATTGCGACATTTGCAGTATCGATTATGGCACCAGTACTTGGCGCGTTAGCGGATTATAAAGGCTATCGTAATCCAATGTTTACATGGAGCACATTACTTGGTGTATTTTCAGTCATTGGAATGATGTTTGCAGAAACAGATCAATGGATATTATTATTGGTTCTTTATACATTATCGGCTATTGGATATTCTACTTCCAACATCTTTTATGATAGTTCAATCATGGATGTAACGACGTATGATCGTATGGATAGAATTTCGGCAGCTGGGTATGGATATGGCTATATAGGAAGTGTATTCCCATTTGTGTTATTTATGATGATTATGCAGTTCAGTGGGTTAAATTCAAACGCAGTCGTTATGGCAGGATTCTTCATTACAGCCGCATGGTGGTTTATCTTCACCGTTCCGTATTGGCTTTACGTTAGTCAAAAATCATTTATCGAAAAACCAAAAAATCCAGTGAAAGATAGTTTTGTTCGTTTGTGGGGAACAATCAAACGTATCGGAGAGCATAAACAAGTATTTCTATTCTTACTCGCTTACTTCTTCTATATTGATGGGGTTGGAACAATCATTAAAATGGCAACCGCAATCGGTTCTGATATGGGACTTGATAGTAATAGTTTAATTGTCATCTTATTGATTGTTCAAATCGTCGCTTTTCCATTTAGTTTATTTTATGGATACTTGTCCAAACGATTCGGAAACAAGAAAACATTGTTCCTCGGGATTGGTACTTATATTTTAATTTGCGTGATGGCATTGTGGCTAAAATCATACACAGATTTCCTGTTTTTAGCGATTTTAATTGGTACAGCTCAAGGTGGGGTACAATCACTCAGCCGTTCATTATTCGGTCAATTGATCCCTGCAAATAGAGCGAACGAATTTTTCGGTTTCTATAATATTTTTGGGAAATTCTCATCCATTCTTGGAACAACATTACTAGGGATTACCGCTCAAATGACAGGGAATTCTTTAGATGGAGTATTCTCATTAATTATTTTATTCGTAATCGGTTCAGTATTACTGTTCTTCGTGAAATTGCCAACTCAGAAAGGACTAGAAAATGAAGGTTAATAAAGCTGAATTTACAATTAGTGCTGTAGGGCCAGCGCAATATCCTTCTGGAAACCTTCCAGAAATTGCATTATCAGGTCGTTCTAACGTTGGTAAATCATCTTTTATCAATAAGTTAATTCAACGAAAAAGCCTAGCCCGTACATCTAGTAAACCCGGTAAAACACAAACATTGAACTTCTATCATATTAATGATCAGTTCTATTTTGTAGATGTTCCTGGATATGGTTATGCTAAAGTATCAAAGAAGGAACGTGAAAAATGGGGGAAGATGATTGAGGAGTATATCACGACTCGAGAGCCTCTTCGTTTAGTTCTAATCCTAGTAGACTTTAGACATGAACCAAGTCAAGAAGATGTTCAAATGCGTGAGTTTCTTGAATACTATGAGATTCCATATCGTATTGTGATGACAAAATGCGATAAGATTCCTCGTGGAAAATGGAATAAGCATGTCAGTGTGATTCGAAAAGCATTTGGCAAACCACCTGAAGAGTTATTCTTAACTTTTTCATCTGAAACAGGTGAAGGAGTAGAGAAAGCTTGGGAATGGATTGAACAATTTATTACAGACTAAAAAAATAAGTTATACCGTATACGGTATAACTTGTTTTATTTAAAAAGAAAAATGAAATGAAATAGGTTAACTTTTAAGGAAAATAAATTTTGCTCCATTGCATTAAATCGCGAATTGTGATATATTATATGCTGTATGATTAGGCGTAGTGTATGGAGGGAGTTTTTTTATGAGTCAACGATTATCAAAAGAAACGATTCAAAGTATACAATCGCAAGTGAATATTCTCGATATTGTTGGGCAATTTGTCCAATTGAGAAAGCAAGGAAAGAGCCTTTTTGGCCGTTGTCCATTCCATGACGAAAGAACACCTTCGTTTACCGTCACAGAAGAAAAACAGTTATTCCACTGTTTTAGTTGTGGTCGCGGGGGAAATGTTTTTAATTTCATGCAGGAATTGGAAAGTTTATCTTTTCCAGAATCGGTTGTTAGGGTGGCTGAACTTGCACATATTCCACTCGATGTAGAAATCCCTTCTAGTCAACAAGCAATTTCTCAAAAAGATAGAAAATTGTTTCTGGCACATGAAAAAGCGAGTGAGTTTTACTCGCACGTTCTATTTAATACAAAAGGTGGACAAGAAGCACTTCATTATTTAACGGATCGTGGCTATACAATTGATACTTTAAAAGAATTCGGATTTGGCTTCTCGTTAAAAGATCGCACGCAGCTGACACAGCTCTTACAAGATTTAGAGCTAACAGAACAAGAAATGGAAGCGACAGGTCTTTTCGTTGAGAGTCAAACGGGTTTCTTTGATCGTTTCAATCAGAGAATTATGATTCCGCTTCGTAATGAACATGGACAAATTGTCGGATTTTCTGGACGTGTATTGCCAGGTTATACAGATGAGTTTTCTTCACAGGCTAAATATTTAAATAGTCCTGAAACACCGCTCTTTGCGAAAAGAAACTTCTTATTTAACTTTGATCTTGCAAAGAAGAATATTCGTAAAGAAAATAAAGTTATCCTCTTTGAAGGATATATGGATGTTATTTCTGCTTGGCAAGCAGGAGTTCAACTAGGGGTAGCCTCAATGGGGACATCTCTAACACCAGAGCAAATTCAAAAACTTCGTCATGTGACGGATACGATTTTAATTGCTTACGATGGTGATAGAGCAGGTCTTGAAGCCACAAACCGTGCGATTGAAATGATTCAATCAACGAATGCTTTCACTATCGGAATTATTCCATTTGATCATGGGTTGGATCCAGATGAGTTTATTAAGCAACGTGGTGCCCAAGCATTTATTGATTTAGTTGAACATGGGCAGGAAACCATTTATCAATTTAAAAAGAGATTCCTTTCTAAAAAATATCAGTTACAAGTAGAAAGCCAAAAAATTCAATATATCGAAGAGATGATTATTGAAATAGCAAAACTGACCAATGATGTTGAAAAGAATCTTGCGATGAAGTCTCTCGCTGATGAATTCAATCTTGATTATGCAACGATTCAAAATCAAGTAAAGCAAAAGCAAGTTCAAAATTCGCAAAGAATCCAAGCCGCGCCTGTACCAAGCATGGAACCACAAGCGCCTGTCGTGAATAGACCTTTTATTAAGAATGAAGGAATTCAACGACACTTAATGTATCGCTTGATGCATCATCCAGAAGCTTGGACATATCTGAATCGCATTAATCCAGAATTTTCGTTTCCAGATGTATTATATGAGCAATTATATTTACATATTCAGGCGTTTAGAAATGAAGAAGAGGAATTTGATGTTCAAGATTTTATGTTGTTTTTAAACGATAAAGATTTAATGAACAGAAATCTGGTGTCGGAAATCGAACTTGGCCAGTTTCCTCCAGAATGTACGGAACAAGAGATTCAGGATTTAGTATATGTACTTTCACAAAAGAATACTCTGAAAGAGCAGTTAGCGCGAAAAAAGGATGAGTTGAATCGAGCTGCTCTAGTAAACGATGATGAAACCAGAAAGAAATTGATGGTGGAAATCATGGAGATTCAACGACAATTACGGAAAAGATAGAATGGAGGAATGGTGAATGACAGTTCAAAAAAATGAAAAAGGTCAAACACTGAATGAAGCAACTTCAACGCTTCTTGCAGAACGAAAATTATTCGGTCAAATTTTATACGATGATTTATCTGCACAAATCGCAATCCCATTTGAGTTGGATGCGGAAGGAATGGATAAATTAATTCAAAAATTTGAGGATGCAGGAGTTAGTGTTGTAGATGCTAACGGTGAACCAACTAGTCAGCAATTATCTGCAGAAAGCCAACGTGAAGGTGAAGCTGGCGTAGTTGAGGATGATACTGCCTTATCTTCAAATACGAAGATTAATGACTCCGTTCGTATGTATTTAAAAGAAATCGGACGAGTTCCACTACTTAGTGCGGACGAAGAGGTCGCATTAGCACTCCGTATTCAAGAAGGAGATACTGAAGCAAAACAAGAGTTAGCTGAAGCCAACCTTCGTTTGGTAGTATCGATTGCCAAACGTTATGTAGGTCGTGGAATGCAATTTTTAGATTTAATCCAAGAAGGAAATATGGGATTAATGAAAGCTGTTGAGAAATTCGACCATACAAAAGGATTTAAATTCTCAACTTATGCTACATGGTGGATTCGTCAAGCAATCACACGTGCCATCGCTGACCAAGCGCGTACGATTCGTATTCCAGTACATATGGTTGAAACAATCAACAAGTTAGTACGTGTTCAAAGACAACTATTACAAGATTTAGGACGCGAACCTACACCAGAAGAAATCGGTGCAGAAATGGACTTACCAACTGAAAAAGTTCGTGAAATTCTAAAAATCGCTCAAGAACCAGTATCTCTTGAAACGCCAATCGGGGAAGAGGACGATTCACATTTAGGTGATTTCATTGAAGATGATAACGCAACAAGCCCAGCTGATCATACAGCGTATGCATTGTTGAAAGAACAACTCGATGAAGTTCTTGAACAATTAACGGACCGTGAAGAAAATGTACTTCGTTTACGTTTTGGTCTTGATAAAAACGGTGAAATCCGTACATTAGAACAAGTAGGACAAGTATTCGGAGTAACTCGTGAACGTATTCGTCAAATTGAAGCGAAAGCATTACGTAAATTACGCCATCCAAGCCGTTCTAAACAATTAAAAGACTTCTTAGATTAAGAAATGAGCCAAAGAAGCAATCCTTGAGGATTGCTTCTTTTTTATTTGCGATTTTTATGAATTCTCTATAATTTTCACGGAAAAGGGTTTTAATATAGTGAAGAATTTGGTAAACTAACAGTTGTGGTAATTGAGAATGATTATCAATTAGAAAAGAGAGAATATGAAAAGAGTTAGTTATTTTATTAGTTTATTACTTATATTGAGCATAATTTCGCTCTCTGTCGGAGCATCTAGTTTCTCGTGGACTGAATTGTTTAGTGGGGGTGAGAGTGCAGCTCAATTATTTTGGCAATCAAGGGTTCCAAGATTATTCAGCATTCTATTATCTGCTTCAGCAATGAGCGTATCTGGATTATTAATGCAGACAATTACTCAAAATGAGTTTGCTGCACCAAGTACAATTGGAACCGTCGACGCCGCAAAACTAGGCTTGATGATGAGCTTATTATTATTTTCTTCACCTGGACTATTAGAAAAGATGGCAACGTCTTTTGTGTTTTCAATTGGATTCTCTGCTCTATTTATCGCACTCCAGCATCATCTATCTCTTAAACAAAAATGGATGATTCCTTTAATCGGAATGATTTTTGGCGGAGTGATTGGAGCTTGTACTCAGTTTATTGCGTATCAGTTCCAACTTGTACAAAGCCTATCTTCATGGATGCAAGGGTCTTTTTCGATGATTCAAACGAACCAATATGAGTGGCTATATTTATGCTTGTTTATTTTAATACTTAGTATTATTTTTGCCCATTATTATACGGTAGTCAGCATGGGGGAAGATATTAGTCGAAATCTTGGCGTTCCCGTAAAACGGATAGAGTCATTAACATTAGTGTTAATTACGCTCACAACGAGTGTAACGATGATTACGGTTGGAAGCTTACCGTTTATTGGGGTAATTGTTCCAAATATCGTCCGCATGCGATATGGCTCTCAAATGAAAGTTTTAGTACCACTAACTATGCTTGTTGGGGCTTGTCTTGTACTCGGTTGTGATATTATCGCACGAATGGTCATTGCTCCTTATGAAATTTCAGTAAGTATCATCTTAAGTATTCTTGGGGCTGCGCTCTTTATTTTCCAAGTCATTCGCATGGAAAAGGGAGGGGGAGAGCTATGAAAAAGAAAACAAGATTCTTATTAGGTTTTCTATCCGTCTGGGTCGTGCTATTAGTTGCTATGTATCTATTTATACCAACGAAAAACAGTACAAGTGTCTCAAGTTTTATTTTGCAGCGACGCTTATTAAAACTATTAGTCATCTTTATTGTGTCTAGTGCAATCCCGATTTCGACGATTAGTTTTCAAACCGTTGTTCAAAATCGATTTTTAACTCCTGGTGTTTTAGGAATAGAGGCTTTATTTGTATTCATTCAAAGTGGACTCTATTATTTTGAAAGTTTACTCGGATTAAATGTAGAGCAGTCTATTTATATTTACCTTGTAACGATTG
>CAUTST010000015.1:0-34229 GCA_963540995.1 uncultured Streptococcus sp. | reverse complement strand
TTTATCCTCCCAAATAAATATTTCTAATCCTTTTTTCCACGAAGCCTGTTATATCAACGGTTTCGTGGTTTTTTTATTTTCCGTTTTTAGTGATTGACTATCCTTTTGACCTTCTAAAGACATCAATCTATCAAATTTATCAATCGTATTATCTTTTTTATTGTTTGTAACATGTGTATAGATATTGGCAGTAGTCTGTATATCTCCATGACCTAATCTGTCCTGTATGTCTTTTAAATCCGCTCCAGCTTCAGCTAATAACGATGCATGAGTGTGTCTGAAACCGTGAGGAGTGATTCTAGGGAAGTTAGTACCTTCTAGTATCTGATTCAACCAGTACACGGCTGTATTGGATGAATAGAACGAGTTATTGCGATTTTGAAATACATACGTTTCATTTCCGGATAATTCTTTCCACTCATTCAGCAATCGCTCCAGGCTTCCATTTATCCGTATTGTACGCATTCCGTTCTTAGTCTTGGTCTGAGATATATATTTGTCTTCCATTGAGCGTGCTACCGTCTTATTTACGCAAATAGAATGGTTTTTAAAGTCCACATCATTCCAAGTAAGGGCAAATGCTTCTCCACACCGTAAACCAGTATAGCTGAGCAGATAAAAGAACGTATGTACTTCTTTATACGGCTCGATGTAATCAAGAAATTGGATTAGAGTGTCACGATCATAATATTTCAACTTATCGTCTTTAAAGTCATCCGATTTTGGCAAATCAATTAGGCTCATAGGGTTCTTATCAATCAGATTCAACTTCTGAGCATACTTGAATATCATTTGAGCGTATATCTTATAAGACTGAGTACTCTTAGGATAGTTCATATACCATCGATTCACTTGCGCCTGGCAATCTTGGATGGTAATTGTATCGATGTAGTAATCGCCAAATGCAGGCAATATGTGTTTCTTGAAATAAGTCACAGTCGCTTGAAATGTGCTAGGCCTTACGCGTTTCTGATACGTCACTAGCCATTCGTTGTATAGTTCTCTGTATGTGAATTTCTGTTTAACCACTAATCCAGTATCCATCAACTCAACTTCAAGCCGTTGAAGGGCAGTAGTTGCAGCTAAAACAGATTCAAATCCGCGTCTTGTAGTATACTGCTTTTTGCCTGTCTTAGGATTAGTGCCACAATAGATTTTAAATTGATAATAGACTTGACCGTCTTTCTTCTTGTAAGGCTTGATTCTATCATCGATTCTTTTCCTAGCCATTCTTTACCATCCTTTCTGTTTATGGTAAAATAGGGCATAACAAATAGCCCTATTTCAGGGTGCTTTTTGAACTCACCACACTAAATCCGCCAAGATTGAGAGTGTGGTGTTTTTGTTTACGAAATTTGAGGCAGACAGTCTCTTTCATGCCATTCTTCAGGAAATCCATATTTCTTGAGTACTGTATTAAAATCAACAGAATGTATTTTTTTGCTAGTAGTTCTAAATCTTTTTCGTAAAGTATTGTTGAGAACTCTAAATTCATCAGGATGAATAAGTGATTGAAGAGATAAAAATATAGCAAAACAATTCGAACGTGTGTCATTTCGTTCTGTTATGCCATCATAAATTTCTGGAATATATGGGATACTATCTCTCGTTTTAAAATCCCACAGTTTATTATTATGAGCACAACAATTTCTAAGTTCATTGACACAATGCAGAATTATATCAACAGTATTTGGAGCTAATTTATTATTTATATTTCCACTATTATTACTTGCAATATATTCAGATAAGTAATCAGCCACACTCAATCTTATATCAGCTTTCGAATATTTATACATATATTTCACATCACCGAATGTCAATTCATTAATAATCACCCATAATGGCACAGAATTATGTTGAGTAAAGTAATGTTTAATAGCATTTTCATTGCGACTATTTTTTAAACTATTAATTTTATTTGAAATCGTTGATAGTGTTCTATGAATATCAAGAGTGCTGTTAGGATCATAAGATTCTGTTTTTAAATAGTCATACTTATCACGATGAACATGACAAAAACAATATGAAAATATTGATTTAAAATGCTTTTCTGCTTGAATTAAGTACTTCAAAATTGTTGATTTTATTTCAGTATCCAAGATATGCAAAGCTTTTATTTCTGCAAATGTTGAGCCGTCAATATAACTATTACTGTTCTCAAGAAGGATTTTACTGTATAAATTTACAACATTGTAGTAGTTATTATTTAATAAGTAATTTTTAGCATCTTCAATATCGTCAATTCGTAATTTTCTTTCTCCCAAAATTTCGATTTGATTGTCTAATGAACTAAAAGGTTTCATAAAAAATCTCCTTATAACAAAAAATTCCCTTGTTCAATAAGAACAAGGGAATCTTTCGCGGAAAGTCCTCACTAAGTATTAACTTAGCTTGCTCACGCTCTTCTCTTGTACTTATAGTATTATATCACTTTAATGATTGTCAAAGAATAAATAGTTAAGAAAATGTTAAGAAATTAACCGATACTATATATAGTGTTAGGTTTCTAAAAATGATATATATCTAGTAAAAACAATTAAACATTATTAGATTAATCAATAAGGATTTGTTCTTGATTCACGCGAAAAACACCCGATTAATTATCGTTATTTATAGCATAAACTCAACGTTTTAGTAATACTCTATTTTTGTAATCACGCGATAACCACTCGTAAAAAGTGATAATAATTCTAATAATACTCTCTCATTTCTTCTTTGATGCCAAAGGTTGCTTTTAACGTATCGAACGTTTCTGGAACGTCTTCATATTTTTCCTGATAAAACAGTAGCATTAGTTCTGTGGCAAATATCTCTGCCTCTCGTTCTAGTTTCCCCTTGCCATTGTATGCAGCCGTATAGAATCCATCTAATCCGTAATGTTCCAACGCGTGTTTTAACTCATGAGCCATTACTAAATATTTAAGATTACTATCACGAATGCTATCGTTAATCCAAATCATAGGTTTGTCGTTTGGAGTTGATAACATTAACCCTTGTAAATTGCTAGGTAACGGCACGAATCTCACTTCGATATTTTCATACTCAGCGATTATAAACGGATTAGCCGTATTGTGACGATTAACTAACTCAGTTACTTCCAATTAATTCCCACCTTTATTCTGTTGAATTTTCTCCCATAACATAGCCTTAATCATGCCCTCTAATTGCAATTTATCTTCTTCAGATAATTCAATTCCATTGTAAGACATAATTACGCTATTACGTTTTAACGCTTGGTCAAAGACAATTACGTCTTCATTAGTAGCCCATTTAGGGATATCTGAGCGACCAAGCAGGTAATCTGTAGATACATCAAAGTATTCTGCGACTTTTTGCAATCTTTCACTAGAAGGGGATTGCTTATCCCACTTAGCAATACTTCCATGACTAAAATTTAGATGACGTTCTAATTCAGCGATTGTCATCGATTTTTCAGCAACTAAATCTTTAATATTTGCTAGTAAAGACATAATATTCACTCCTAAAAGCAACATATCAAAAATAAAATCGACAATAATCAATTTAAGTGTTGACAAGTAGATAATAATCGATTATACTCAATATGTAAGCTAAATTGTAAAAACAAAACAAACAGAAAGTTAGTATATAAATTGTCCGCCAAGACTGATATAAAGCTATTCGTTTGTGTGTTTATTTTGTACGCTTACATAATAGAATATTATCGATTAAAAGTCAATAGTTTCGATAATAAATATTGAATATTATCAATTTAGGAGGTGCAGGATGAACGAAGAACAAAAAGCGTTAAAAAAAGAAATTCTCAAAGCGTTAATCGATAGAGATTGGACTCCTACTGATTTAGCTGAAGCGATGGGAATTTCAAGAATGTATTTAAATGATTTGATTAATTTCCGCAGAAAGTCTGATAAGCGAATCAATCAAATTAAAGAAATCTTAGAAATTGAATAGGAGGTGAGAGGATGTTAAAAAAACTTCGCCAAGAACGTGGGTTAACGCACGAACAATTGGCGAAAAAATTAGGAATAAGCAAATCGTATTACGTGAAAATCGAAAATGATTTTATGAAGCCTAGTTACAAAGTGTTGAAGAAGTTAAAAGACTTTTATGGAGAGGATATTAATTTGAATGAACTTTTTAAATAAAAAAACGTGTCTTATCCGTTATATAAGACACGCTACGGAAATTGTTCTGCTCAAGTTGATAACGGCAACCAGCAACACTTCGCCAGTATCGTCCCTGACACTGCAGTTGCCATAAATAAGAATAAAGACCTATAGAGTAGCAAGTTTTAACAGAATATGAGTCCGAATAAACCATACAGCTTCATTCGAACAACGCAATTCTATTAAAACAACTTATCTCTAATACCAATTTTATCGACTCTTGTTTGTCGGCGCTGGCAGTCAGACCAGAAAATATATCCCTATTTATTGAGACACAGTACCTTTCAAAAATTCTGATAATAATGTTGTCATCATCATCATCCTTTCTGCCTACTAGGATTTCAAAAGAGGTAGGCAAGGTTATTATAACACAAGTTTCATAAATAGGGAACGAATATTTTTAGAAAAGAGGTGAGATAAATGAATGTAGAAGTTAAAACTATTGTTGAAGGATTAGACGAATTAAAAGAGCTTCTTGAAGTTGCTAAACAACAAACAGTCAGCCTTCAAGAAACTCTAGATAAGATTTCGGAATCAAAAATTAAAATTGATTTTGAATCCATTCCGCGCCAGCGTGATTAAGCATTTCTTGCCAAGATGCAAACTTGGTATGTGCGGAAACAAATTTATCCAAATGAAAAAATATGAAATAGGAGGTGAAATAAATGCACCATTACATGACATTTTACGAAGAAGATGGAATCAAGTACGCAGAGGCTTGGTTGCAAATTAATTTTCTAAGTTGGTGTTTTTGCTTCTGGAAAATTAAAAAGGCCATCTCTTAAGAGACGACCCAATAAAACTATTTTTTGACCCATTTGTTCCCAGGCTTTTGAGTAGGTGGAAGACGGTCCCCTTTATCAATATGAACAACACGAGGTCGATTTACAGCACCGCCTTTAGGACCAACTTCTTGATATGTGCCCTTTGGCTGGTTATCTGTACCAGGTTTAATTGGTTTAGACATATAAACACCCCCTTTCCCTAATTCTGATTATAGAACTAAAAGAGGGTTACAACAATATGAAAATGAGTGAAAGGAGCATATAGCTTGAATTTATTAAGTACTGATTTCGAAGCAACTCTCAATTCAAAGGTTGTTGAAATCGTAGCTAACGCGATGGAACGATTACCAACAAACAACAATCAGCAAAGATACTTAAACAAGAAGCAAGCGAAAGCCTATATCGGAGGAATCGACGATAGAGATTTTGACGAGTGTGTATCGATGGGATTGAAGCAAATCGTAATCAAGAGACCAAGCGGAAGCGCAACGATTAGATACGATGCCAGGGATTTAGATGAGTTCATGGCTAAATACAAAATTTAAGGAGGACAACATGACACGAGTTGAAATTTCAAAAGCTAGAAAGCTAAAGAAACAAGATTTTAACAAAACTTATCTAAAAAAATACTGTAAGTTCTTAGGTTACTCAACGCTAGTAATTTTAGGAGCGATTGCATGGATACATTTATTAGTTGGTGCTGTTAACCAACACGCAAACAAAGTAAATTTGATTATGAACAATGAATATATCGAACCTGATTTTATGGATTCGTGGAAAGAAAGAGGAAAATAAAATGATTGAACTAATTCAAGGTAATGTCTTCAGAAATGGAGCTGTTATCGGTAGTTACAAAGACATTGAAGATAACGAGTATAACGTTTATTTGATTGATAGAGGAGGGTTAAAAACTAAGTATCAAGTACGAGGTTTTGACAATATCTATCAAGTGATTATAGACCACTGGTGGGACTATAAAGACGAAAATAGCCAGCGCGGGAACGCTGACTAACTAAACAAGGTGTGATATTCGATGATTAGTTTTGAAATGAATATGTTCGAGCCAAACGAATACGATGTAATGGTTGGGAGTGAACTAAGAGGGGAAATAAGATTCATCGATGGAAAGTATCGATTGGTTGTATTTCTTGGAAATTACAAAAGCAGCAGTACTCATTCAACCTTAGAGGGCGCATACGATACTGCAAGAGAGCTGCTTGATAAATATTAGATGAAAGAAGTGATTAAAATGAAAACCACAGGAAAAAGCAAAAAAAGAATTGGGCAAGATATTATGGAACTACGTTTAGCTCTTTGCGAAAATCAGAGACAGTTCGCCACTAGATTTAACGTTACACAAGCAACTGTAAGTAGCTGGGAACGAGGGAAAGATCGTCCAAAACAAGAAACATTAGTAGAGATTTCACATTTGTACGACCAACTGTTTAAGGAAAATAAAAAAAGCAATGTATCATCTTTTGAAAAAATACAAACGCCTAATCATCCTAAAAAACTAGACAAAGATGAATTTTCAATTGTCGCAAAATTATTCATTAGTGAACTATTCCGTACTAATAATTCAATAGAACAGTATAGTACAGAAGAATTATTCATGGAATTGAAAAGAAGAATATTAAAAAAAGACGACTTATAAAAGCCGTCATACAAATATTAACTAAAGTTATTATAACACGTTGGAAGGGGATATTCAATGAGTCGGTTATTAATTAACGAACCACCTTTACAAGTGCTACCATCGCTTGCTAAAGAAATCGGCTTAAACGAAGCGATTATGCTCCAACAAATGCATTATTGGATACTGAAGAGTTCCAATGAATTTAAAGGAGTTAAGTGGTTTTACAAAACGCTTGAAGAGTGGCAAACAGAGTTTCCTTTTTGGTCAGTGATGACAATCAGAAGAACTCTAGGAAGTTTAGAGAAACAAAAAATCATTAAAATAGGGAATTTTAATAAAAAAAAATTTGACAAAACAAAATGGTACACAATCGACTATCAACGAGTGAACAGACGATGTGTTCAAAATGAACAGACGATGTGTTCAGATTGCACAGATGGATGTGTTCAATTTGAACAGACCTATACCAGAGAATACACAGAGACTACTACAGAGAATAATAATAATGTCCCCGAGGAGAAACCGCTCAAGGTTGTATGGACTGAGGAGACTAAGCATATCATTGATTATTTGAATAAACGGACAGGTAAGAAGTACTCTGTTAAGACTAAGAAGACAGCACAGCTAATCCACAAGCTGCTAGATAATGGCTTCACAGTTGAAGACTTCGAGAGAGTGATTGATATCAAGTGCAAGCAATGGCTAAACAACGAGAAGATGAATCAATATCTCAGACCAAGAACGCTATTCAGCGAGAAGTTCGAGGACTACTTGAACGAGGCTCCAGCTAGAGTGCAACAAGCACCTTCTGGCCAATCAGTAGCAGATAAGATGAGAGAAATATACGGACAGAATTGGCAGGGTTGATAATGAACAATTACGAGTTAGAAAAATCAATCATATCTGCAATTCTACAAGATTTCGATAAAGCTCAATCAACGTATCTGCAAGCCGAATGGTTCACGGATTCAAATTTTAAAACGATCTTTGAAGTATTGAATAATTACGGCAGTCGCTTAGATGGACTGATGGAGCTATTCGCTAAAGTCAGAGCCGAATTGAAAGGTAATTCGATTGGATATGAGTATCTACTAGCACTACAGCAAGAAAACGCAACAACATCCGGATTAGATTTCCTGGCTAATCAGCTACATCGTGAGTATTTGAGAGCTAAACTTGAAAAGGTTAAAGCCGAACACACAGAATTTCCAACTAAGCAATTAGAAACAGAAATGCTTGAATTATTAAGCGCAATTTCTAAGTTATCAAGAAAGAAAAATATTGGAGACTTATCAGAAACGTTTGAACAATTCGAGTATGAGCTCGAACACGATATCGAAGACGGAATTAAGACATTCAGCGGATTAGATGCAGCACTTGGCGGTGGAATTGGTCCAGGAATGTTAGTGACGGTTGGAGCTAGACCATCAGTTGGAAAGAGCGCCTGGACAATCAATCTAATCGATAGAGCACTACAGAGAAACGACGGATTAAGAGTAGACCTGTTTAGTCTTGAGATGAGCAAAAAAGAAGTGTTCTCACGATTCGTCGCAAAGATGACTACGTTGAATACGTATTACCTTCGCAAAATGAATAGAATGCTGAAGCCAGGGGATAAAGATTTAGTAAGAGCGACAATCGAGTATTTCAAACAGAAGGACTTGAAAGTATACGATACTGTTTCTGAACTTAATCATATCCTAGGCATTATCAAAGAACGAGCTGCAGGACAAATGCCAGGTAAATATTTAGCAGTCATTGATTACGTTGGTTTAATCAAGGTTAACAACAATCGTGACAGAAGATTACAGATTGAGCAGATTACAAGAGAGCTTAAAAACCTAGCTAATGAATATCAAGTGCCAATCGTCATCTTATCTCAGCTATCTCGTGGAGTAGAGCAACGGCAGGATAAAACTCCAATGTTAGCAGACTTGAGAGAGTCAGGCTCAATCGAGCAAGATTCCAATGTCGTTGGATTCTTAAGCAACGAAGAGACTGAAGAAAATCACGAAGGATATCAACGAGTTAAATTCTCTATCAAGAAGAACCGTGAAGGAGACTTGATGGATTCAACGTTCAAATTCTATAAAGCTCAAATGAATTTTGTGGAGGAGTTTGAACGTAGATGAATGCAAGAGAATTTGAAAACATTATGCAATCGGAAGGATTGAAAACAACTCGAGCAGTAATGATCATGTTGCAAGAAGCTAAAGGGTGTCAGAGAAACATCAAGAGCATGAGCTTGTATAAACATCTTCCGTATGCAGCAGAATACATTGAAAAACAAAAGGAACAAAAAGACAAGGCTATATGGCAAGCGCTGGAAGTGGCTGAACTAGAGAAAATGTATGGATTTAGATTAGTTGAGGATAGAAACGATGTAATTATGGCCACTTACAAAGTTTCAGAGCCACATAGTGAAGTAATGAAGAAAATCAGAAGCCATATTGAAATCATGGCGGAATTGGAGAAAGAGTATGGCATTTGTGATTAAAAACAGCAATATGTATTTCAAAAAAATTGTAAATCATAGCAGCATAGCCGGATACCTGGACAGAAGACATCCAGTTAAAACATTTGAATTCAAGCAAAACCAAAGTGAAGCGATGAAATTCAAAAAGTACGGTGAAGCTAGAAAGTACATGAAGGAGAACGGATTAAACGGGAATATCATTGAAATAGCCGTTTCAAAGCCGTTCCATATTAACAAGATGGATAAAAACATCGGGCCTAGCAGGTTAGATGCTTGGTACGATTCAGTATTGATGAAGACCAGGGAAGATATCGAAAAGATGATTGCAGGTTCGGAGAACAATTTCAACCACATGGCTAAAGATATATTGAAAATCAGAACAACAACGTTAAACCAATTCTTACGTAATCCATATGAGATTGCTTGGAACACTCGTAAGAAAATCATGGACAGATTAGATGAATATTTTGAAGGAGCTGGAATTAAATGAATTTAAACGATCCAATTAAAAAAAGACAAATCGAACGTGAAGAGTTAATCAGATTAGTTCAAAACTGGTTTAAAGAACGTGGACTGGACACGCTGGACGGGAGCGGACAGCTAACCAAACTACAGGAAGAAGTAGACGAATTGAAAGAGGCGTATATTCATGTTAATCGCGATGAAGAGATTGACGCAGTTGGAGATATCACAGTAGTTCTAATCGGATATTGCATGCAGCGTAATCTTGATTTCATGGAGTGCCTAGAAAGTGCTTATCATGAGATTAAGGACCGTAAAGGGAAAGTTATCAACGGTGTGTTTGTGAAAGAGGTGCAGTAATGGATTTTGTGAACGTGAGTAAACTATCTGAAAATGCAAAAATCAAAGAGGCAGTAAAACATCCAAAGCATTACCAAGGAATTAACGGGTTAGAAGTGTTCACCGTAATGGAAAATTTCATTCCAAAATACGAGAACTCGTTTGATGGATATATCGCAGGTAACGTTTTGAAGTACGTGCTGCGCGCACCAAGCAAAGGGAAAATGCTCGAGGATCTAAAAAAAGCAAAGGAACATTTGGACTTGTTAATTGAAAGGTTAGAGGATTAATTATGAAAGAAAAAACACCATTCGAAAAATTGAAAGACGATGTTCACTACTTGATTGTGGCTCATTGCAAGTACAAGGATATGTCAATGTATGACCGAGCTTTGAAACAGTTCCAAGAAGATATCAATTATGGGCAACTTGAAGAGATGAGTTATGACGAACGATTCGCTTTCTTACTAGGGTTCGAAACGTCATTGAAGGCGATAGAAAATGCAATTGAATTAAGCAAACAATTGAAGAAAAATCCAGACATGATTGAATGGCCTACGAGATTAAATCCCGATGACTATAAATATTAAAAAATAGAAATGGAGAACGAAAAATAAATGAAAACAAATCAATTATGGGTAATTTTTTGGCAACTAATGACGTACACGATTTTTGTGTTGAATGTCTTAGGATACACTCGAATCCATATCGTTGTTCCTGCAGTCACATTATTTGCTGGTGCAGTTGCAGGATATGAAAAAGAAAGAGATAAATAGGAGGATAACGATGGAAAATAAAAAACAGGACGAAAATTCGTTGGAAGAATTGTCGAAGGCAGCTAATGCACTTCAAAAATGTATTGTTGTTTTTGAAAATGAATTATCAAGAGCACTAGATGATATTAAAGCACTTAAGAAAGAGGAAGATACATGGGAAATGAAATGCCCGTATGAGCACGGGGATTATCATTGGGTTGTTTACGACGATGGGGCAATTGGTGGAGAAAAGTGGTTATTGTTTCCGGAAGATGATGGAAGATTTTTGCAAGGCAACATCTTCCCAACCAAAGAAGCAGCTGAACTAGAAGCGAAACGCAGAAACCTGCTTACACGCTTCAGAGCATTTCGTGATGAGTGCAACGATGGGTGGAAGCCTGATTCTGGAAAACAATGCAAGACTTCAAAGTATTTAATAGGATACAGTTGGGATTCTATAGATGAACAATACAAATTAAAATCATTAGAATTAGGTTCAAGCGATTTGTTTCATCAATTTGGTTACTTCAAAAATCGTGAAGATGCTGAACGTGCGATTGAATTGTTTGGGGATGAAATTAAAGCTCTATTCGTGGATTGTGAGGGGTAGAGATGGATTTAACTTACAGTAAACAATTCAAAAAATATATCAAAGAACAAAATGATTTAGGTTATCCACAAACCATTTACAAGTTTCCTAATGGATACGGTGCGAGTGTAATTAAATTCAATTACATATACTTTGGAATTGAAATTGCAGTATTAAGGTTTGATGAAAATGGTAATTGGGATATCAATTACAGTACACCAATTACAAACGATGTTATTGGGGGATTGAATGAAGAAAGCAGAGATTCAATCTTACAACAGATTTTTAATTTATAGAAAGCAAAGGAGAAATAGTAATGAACATACTAGAATTTATAGCAAGCGAAGAGTTTGACTATATTCTGTCATATGGATTTCCAGTTTCTAAAAGTATCATTATGAGTTCACTAAAAATTGACGAAAAAACTTACAAAAGGGAAATAAGAAAGTTAAAAAAAGAAGGGTTGATTCAGTCAAGATACTTTAGATGCGAAGAAGATAATATATTTCATTGGGGTTGGCGTACTACAGAAAAAGCAAGAGAATTGCCAAATATCAAAAAGATTAGAAACGAATTGGACCAAAAATGGAACGAATTGTTATAAATGATAAAGGAGGAATAACAATGCACCTTACTATATTTTTAAACCGTGGAGAAACATTAAGATTTGAAAACGTGACGAACCTTAAAAAAGAATACAGATTCAATTATATTATCACCTTCAATTATTTAAGCGCATCAGACGGACAAAAGAAAAGAGCAGCCTTTAGTACTAGAAACGTGTTAGGCTTATCAGTCAATAAGGAGGATTTCGATGTTAACAGTTTATTCTAAACCAAATTGCATCCAATGTGAGATGACTAAGATGTGGCTTAGTCAAAATAAAATTCAGTACGAGTCAGTAGATGTATCTGAGCATCCAGAGAAGCTAGAAGAAATTAAATTAAACGGCTTTCAGCAGCTTCCTGTAGTGGCCTTGGACAAACACTTCGAAAATGCCTGGTCTGGATTTAATATAGACAGATTAGAAGAATTGAAGGAGCTTGGATAATGGAAAGAATGAGTCCAGAAGAGCGAATGGTATTAAGACTGATTCCAGTGAGCGACACTCGGCGGATTAACCGAGTGGACATTTCAAGCATTACTAAGCTATCAGAACGTAAAGTTAAGAAAGTAATTGATACGCTAGTTAATCGATACGGAATTGTGATCATCGGAGAAAGAAACGGAAGAACTGGATATTACATTCCAGAAACAGACGAGGCACGTAAGGACGGAATTAAACCTATGAGGTCTCAAGCAATCAAAGAATTTAAACGAGTGAGTAGAATTCTAAAAGGAGATTTGAAAGCTCATGAGAAATATTTGGAGGGAAATAAATGATTAATAACGTTGTGCTAGTAGGCAGACTAACAAAGAAACCAGATCTAAAATTTACAACAAACGGCACTAAGTACACTCAGTTCAGTGTAGCGGTGCAAAAGAAATTCAAAAACCAAAGCGGTGAATACGAATCAGATTTCATCAATTGTTTGATGTGGTCTACCGCTGCAGAAAACTTTATTAAATTCACTAACAAAGGTTCGTTAGTTGGAATCGAAGGACGAATTCAAACACGTAGCTATGATAAAGACGGTAGTAAAAAATACATCACAGAAGTAGTTGCTGAGAACTTCTCGTTACTAGAATCAAAGAAAGTAACAGAATCCAGAAACAATGTAGTTCAATCAATCGAAGAAAGTCCATTCAATGGAGTATCAGACGATGACTTGCCATTCTAATGAATCGAGGTGCAAGTATTTGGAGAGTATTCACCTATTTGATTATCCGGAACTAGATTATAAAGCTACAAAGCGAGAGGTGATGAAAGTCATCGTTAGATATAAGAACGCATTAAACAAGTTGTATCTGAAGAGTGAGCCTCGCATCACTCCTCAGTATACGATTGTCCCACCTTCATTCACTAATGAGTTTCACTCTTCAACAGAAGATGCTGCATTATGGAGCGATACGGTAGGGAAGAAGTTCAAAGATTACGTTGAACGTGTAAATGCAGCATTAAACAGTATCCCATCAGTTAACCGAGTAGTAATTTACAGATCATTAATCAAGGAGCAAAGTGATGTGCTAATTGGAAGTGAAATGAACTACAGTGAATTCACTATTCGAGATATACGAATGGAAGGCATTAAACAACTAGCCTATGCTCTGGGTGTAGATGTATATCAAGATGGTGCAACAGACGACGAAGAAGAGTAGTTTCGTTTATTGTAGAATATGACTAAAAAAGTTTGTAAAACAATTTAAGGGAATTATTTTATAATATGTAATGTGGTATCGTGTAGATACAAGGATAGAGATGCGGAAACATCTTTAAAAAGCCAGTCCTGAAAAAGGTGTATCCAAGTTAGCAGCATGGACGACTGCTAACAGTGCCGTGTTGGATGTAGAGTGGTTCGACTCCACTCACGGTAATTATCCAGATAAACCAACAAAAACTGTCAAAGAGCGTGCTGATGAGTACGCTCTTTAGTTTTAAGAAAGGAAACAGTATGAACTTCGTAGAACCTATTCGAGATCCTGATGACATCCAGGCTATGAAAGATTACCTAAAAGAATGGAACGAACGTAATTACATGCTGTTCGTATTTGGAATTAATCTTGGATTAAGAATCAGTGACATTATTAAATTAAAAGCTAAGGATGTTCAAGGGCAGTATGTGAACATCAGAGAGTTAAAGACAGGAAAGATTCTTAAAAGAAAGATGAACAGGTCTTTCCGTAAAGAAGTACAAGAGTACATCAAAGACATGAACCCACATGACTATCTATTCAAAAGCAGAAAGGGAAAGAATAAAGCAATCACTCGTGAAGCTGCTTATTACATTCTAAAAGCTGCAGCAGAAGATATTGGAATCGAGAACGTTGGAACACATACGATGCGCAAAACATTTGGCTATCATCACTACAAGAACAATAAAGATGTAGCTATGTTGATGGTTCTATTTAACCATGCAAGTCCGGATATCACATTACGATACATCGGTATCCAGCAAGACCAACAGGATAAATCAATGGACGATTTCTACTTGTAGAGCCGTCTAATTTAACATATTGAGAATTTGTAAATTCAAAAAAGAAAAGTTAAATAAACATTATTAAATCAATGGTTTCGAGCGTTGCTCGAATTTAACACAATATAAGATATGTGAAATTCAGAAATACCCCCGTACCCTTGAATATTTAATACCCCCACCCCTTTAGAAATGGCGGTACGATAATAAAAACACCCCCATACAATTAAACCCGGTAGGGTTAAAACGACCCTGCTGCATAAAATTTAAATAAAGGATGAATTGAAATGGTAAGACAAGACAGGATTGGACCACATCGAGTAGCGTTCGAAAAGAATAAGAAGAAGATATTCAAGACGCAGAACGTCTGTGGAATTTGTGGTA
Source organism: uncultured Streptococcus sp. (assembly GCA_963540995.1). Taxonomy (GTDB): domain Bacteria; phylum Bacillota; class Bacilli; order Lactobacillales; family Aerococcaceae; genus Granulicatella. The sequence continues at coordinate 19,585 of CAUTST010000015.1, read as the reverse complement.
AGCCTGTAGACTTCAAGCTTAAGTATCCACATCCACTGTCACCAGTAATAGATCACATTGTTCCAATCAACAAAGGTGGACATCCAAGCGACATAGAAAACCTACAGCTCGCCCACTGGACGTGCAACCGACAAAAATCAGATAAATTATTTAATCAAGCGCGTGAAGTCAAACAAGTCCTCGGTAACCGCAATTTGCCACAAACAAGAGATTGGGCAAATTACAAACCTGAGTGATAGGGGGGAGGGGAACCTACCTCGTGGCTCTGTCGACCTCCCAGGCAGTATTGTACATATTTTCTCGCGCCAAAACTCAAAAAAGGAGAATAAAAATGGAATTGAAAGGCAAAGCATATCTCCGTAGGAAGTTAGACGGATATCGCACTGGAGTTCAAATGCGATATGAGTACTATTCTATGGAAAAAATTGATAATACAGACGGAATTACTATTCCTGCTCAAATTAGGGATAAATATAAGGCTGTACTAGGATGGACAACAAAAGCTGTAGACAGCTTAGCTGACAGATTGATTTTCAGAGAATTCGCGAACGACAATTTCAACATCGATGAAATATTCCAGTACAACAATCCGGATATCTTCTTTGATTCAGCTATTTTATCAGCATTGATTGGTTCATGCTGCTTTATCTACGTTTCTAAAGATGAAGAGGGAATGCCTAGATTACAAGTAATTGAGGCAAGCAATGCAACTGGGATTATAGATCCAATTACTAATTTATTAACTGAAGGCTATGCAGTACTCAAACGAGATGATTATGAGAATCCACTGCTAGAAGCGTATTTCACTCCAAACGAAACAATATTTTATCCAAAAGGGGAAGAGCCGTACTCAATCGAAAATCCAACAGGAATTCCATTGTTAGTGCCTATTATCCATAAACCTGATGCAAAAAGACCGTTTGGGCGCTCACGCATTACTAAATCTGGAATTTCTTATCAAAAAACAGCTCAGAGAACAATCGAGCGTTCAGAGATTACTGCTGAATTTTACTCATTCCCTCAAAAATTTGCTCTAGGGGTTAGCCAAGACGCAGAATCGGTAGAAAGCATAAAAGCAACTATTTCAAGCTTTATTATGTTCACAAAGGACGATGATGGTGATAAACCGTCTGTTGGGCAATTTACAACTGCAAGTATGACTCCGTTTGTTGAACAACTTAAAATGGCGGCTTCTGGATTTGCTGGTGAAACAGGATTAACCATGGATGATTTAGGTTTTCCTTCTGATAATCCATCGAGTGTTGAGGCCATTAAAGCAAGTCATGAGAACTTAAGGCTCTCTGGAAAGGCTGCACATCGCTCTATTGGGTCTGGCTTGCGAAATGTAGCTTATGTAGCGGTTTGCTTGCGTGATGATTTCAGATACATGAGAAAGGAATTTACAAAAGTAAAAGTTAAATGGGAGCCATTATTCGAAGCAGACGCATCTACATTAACCATGCTCGGTGACGGCGCAATTAAAGTAAACCAGGTTCTACCAGGATATATCACAGCAGAAACAATTCGAGATTTAACTGGTATAGAAGGAAATATGGAAGCAAAACCCGTTCAAGAAGCACAAGAACAAAAAGTGAAAGTTACTGATGACTCTTCTGACAAGCAAAAGAATAGGATTATTTCAACTTACGAAATAACTTCACTATTAAGCAATTACCAGAAAGGTGTACTTTCAAAAGAAAATGGTATAGCATTGCTAGCTTCAACAGGAATGAGTGAAAAAGAAGCTGAGTTCATGTTGAACAATACTAAGGTTGAAGGTAAAGATAATGAATAATTATGATATTTCGTATGAATACGACATTGTACCTGAACTTCTCGAGAAAATTAAAGCAGATTTCTTTAGCAAGGCTGAAAAGAGTGCAGAATTAGAGAGATTACTACTTCTAGTGCGAAGTGGTAAAGCTAACTTTATAGACGCTCATGAATTTTCAACTAAATTAGGGCAGATTCTTTCTGAGGCACTTCAAAACAACATTAGTGGATTAATTCTTCCTGATGGAAAGATGCATTTTAACATTGCTAGTCGTATTTTGAATGAAACACTTGGAACTAATCACAAGATGGTAAGTACATACGCTAAGCAGGTTCAAGAGACTTTAAACAAGGAGGCTGGTATTGGATTGAAATCCATCCAGGCTCCAATAAACCAAGAAAGAATTAATGGACTAGTAAATCGATTGTCATACGAGGAAAAGTTCGACGATGTGTCATGGATTCTTAAAGAACCTATTGTTAACTTCAACCAAAACATTGTTGATAATCACATCAAAGTAAATGCAGATTTTCATTTTAAATCTGGATTAAAGCCAAAGATTGTTCGTACAACTGACGGTAATTGTTGCGCTTGGTGCAGTAAACTTGCTGGTGTCTATACTTATCCAGGTGTTAACAAAGATGTGTTTAGACGGCATGATAGATGTACTTGCACAGTAGATTATCATCCAGGAGATGGAAAAAAACAAAACGTGTGGAGTAAAAAGTGGAGTGAGGAAGATGTAGCGGTTCAGTCTAGCAAAAGGATTGACGAATATAAGTTACAACAAATCAAAGATGCTTTGAGTAAAATTGATTTAAATAAAGCAACTCCGAATGATATAATTGAAATAGGGAAACAAGTTTCAAACCATTTCGATATCGTTAATCATATCGGCGATAAAGATAAACTGAAATCGATTTTTTCAAATTTTAGAGAGATGGGCGGTTCAGTTTCTAACGATTCTTGGGCGAAAGGTTCTTCAAAAGTCGTTAAAGATGGGTTAGAGGAAGCTTTTTCATATTATCCAAAAGAATGGTCGAAAATCCCTGAAAAGCATAATAGAAAAATATTAGCAAGAAAATCCGGACGTGGCTTTTTTATTCGAGGGGCGGTTAATTCAAAAGGAAATGCGTATGACACAAAATACCTTGACTATAAAGATGGATATTTAACCATAGCCACAGAGGGAACAAGAAAAGTTACTCCATATCATGAAATAGGACATTTGATTGAATGGGCAAATCCTAATGTATTACGAATTGAAAAAGAATGGGTTAATAACCGTACTGCTGGAGAGCAACCTATCAGTTTAAAAAAGATTTTTCCGAATTTTAATTATAGAACAACAGAAGTAACAAAAAAAGATAGTTTCATTTCTCCTTATATTGGGAAGGAATATCCCAGCGCAACAGAAGTATTAAGTATGGGATTACAAGGACTATTTGAACCTTCGGAAAAGTTTCTTCAGTCAATCGATTTTGCAACAAATGAGAGGGTATTAAAAACAATAAAAGATGATTTAGATTTTTTACATTTGACAGTAGGCTTGATATTGAAAGGATAGAAATATGTATAACAATGTGTATGATCGTTTAAAATATTTTTCAGAGGAACTTGTGAAACGCTATGAAAAACAATTCAACGTTTCTTTAGAAGATGCTATTTTTTTTAATCCTGTTAACATAGACCAATACCCAGAAGAAATAGAAGAAGCTATTGAACGACTAGAAAATTCTTTAAAAACAGGAATTCCATTAAATGAAGATGATATCCAACGTTATAGTCCGGATGTTATTTATTAAAACTGATAACTCTTTGTTTTTAGAAAGAGTTAAAGAGATTTTAAACAAAGGAATGAGTGAATGGCTAGAAAGAAATATGGTAATCAGCTTCCTACACAATCAGTCATCCTACCTTACGTTAAGAAAAGGTCTCTCAGTAAGGAAGCTATAGAAATTTATGAGAAAACAGGATTAAGCAGCTATATCTGGCAAAAGAAATTGCTAGAGGCTATGATGGCTGTTGATAAAAAAGGACTATGGGTCCATCAGAAGTTCGGATATTCCATTCCACGACGGAACGGAAAATCCGAACTTCTTTATATGCTTGAACTTTGGGGATTACACCAAGGTTTGAATATATTACACACAGCTCATCGAATTAGTACCTCACACTCTTCATTCGAGAAGGTTAAGCGGTATTTAGAGAAGATGGGATATGTGGACGGAGAAGATTTCACATCAATCCGCGCTAAAGGACAAGAACGAATCGCTCTAACTAATACAGAAGGAGTGCTGCAGTTCAGGACTCGTACATCGAACGGTGGACTTGGTGAAGGATTTGACATCATGATCATAGACGAAGCTCAAGAATACACGACAGAGCAGGAGTCAGCGTTGAAATATACGGTTACTGACAGTGATAATCCAATTACTGTTATGTGCGGAACTCCTCCAACTCCAGTTTCAAGCGGAACGGTATTCAGCAAATTCAGAGAAACTTGCCTATTTGGTCGCGGTAAGTATTCCGGATGGGCAGAGTGGTCCGTTTCTACTGAAAAAGAGATATCAGACATTGAGGCTTGGTACAATTCCAATCCTTCAATGGGGTATCACTTAGATGAACGTAAGATTGAAGCCGAACTTGGTGACGATAAGTTGGACCACAACATACAGCGTCTTGGTTTTTGGCCTACATATAACCAAAAATCAGCGATTTCAGAAGCTGAGTGGGAAGTTCTTCGACTTGATGAAGTACCTAAATTTAAAGGCCCTATGTTCGTTGGAATCAAATATGGGCAAGATGGCACTAACGTAGCATTGAGTATTGCTATTAGGACAGATTTCGATGATATCTTCGTTGAAACTGTTGATTGTCAATCTGTTCGAAATGGTAATGGATGGATAGTTGATTTCTTAAGGAAAGCTAAACCATCTCAAATCGCTATAGATGGTGCTAGTGGGCAGAAAGTTCTCGATGATGAATTGAGAGAGTTTCGAATAAGAAATGTAGTGTTGCCGACTGTTAAAGAAATCATCGTAGCAAACGCTATGTTTGAGCAAGGTGTGTATCAGAAAACCATTTGCCACTCAGGTCAACCGTCACTTTCTAAAGTCGTAACCAATTGCGACAAACGTAACATTGGTTCAAACGGTGGATTTGGATATCGTTCACACTTCGATGATGTAGATATCAGTCTTATGGACAGCGCCTTGTTAGCGCATTGGCTTTGTGCAACAGCTAAGCCAAAGAAAAAACAAAAAATCAGTTATTAAACTAAAAGTCACTGCTTATGTAGTGGCTTTTTTTAATAAAAAAATTACTGCACGCGCAGGTTAACGCGGAGAAAGGAGGCAGTAACATGCCTGAATTTAAAACGATTGAAACACAAGAAGAACTAGACCGAATCATTGGTGAACGACTCGCTCGTCAGAAAGAGAAGTATGCCGGATTAGAGAAGTTAGAATCTCGTGTGAAGGAATTGGAAAAAATGAACGCTGAGTTACTAGCGACAATCGACGGCAACAGCAAACTACTAGCTGAGAAAGACGAATTCATTAGCGCTAAAGAGTCTGAATTAGCAGAAGTTAACCAAGTTGTTGAGAAATTCAAAGGAACACAGCTTCGTACTCAAATTGCATTGCGCAACGGTCTTCCGTATGAACTGGTAGACAGATTACAAGGTAGCGACGAAGAGAGCTTGCAAGCCGATGCGGAACGTTTATCTGCATTTATCAAACCAAAACCAGTTGCTCCATTGAAAGATGTTGAACCAGTCGTAGGCGATGGTAGAACAACAGCAATGCGACAAATGTTACAAGAATTAAATCAATAATCAAAAAGAAAAGAGGAAAATATATGCCAACATTACAAGCAGGAACATTTTTTAAACCAGAATTAGTCAAAGATTTATTTTCTAAAGTACAAGGTAAATCAGTATTAGCGTCTTTATCACAACAAAAACCAATTCCATTTAACGGAACTGAGCAAATGGTATTTAACTTAGAGGGTAACGCTCAAATTGTGGGCGAAGGTAAAAAGAAAGAAGCAGGAGAAGCAAAACTTGAATCTGTAATCATCAAGCCTTTGAAATTCGTTTATCAAGCTCGTATTACAGACGAATTCTTACGTGCTTCTGAAGAAAAACAACTTGATTTCTTATCAGCATTCACTGACGGATTTGCTAAGAAAATTGCTCAAGCATTCGATATTGCAGCAATCCACGGATTAGAGCCTAAAACAATGACAGACGCAACTTTCCGCGACACAAACTCATTCGATGGATTAATTAAGAGTAACATTGTCAACTATGCTGCGGACACTTTCGACGATAACATCGACGCTGCAGTTCAAACAGTAGTAGCTAACGGAAGTGATGTTACAGGTATTGCTTTATCTCCAACAGGTGGACAAGCATTAGCTAAAATCAAAGTTAATGGGGTTGCTCAATACCCTGAATTCCGCTTTGGTCAAAATCCTAAATCGTTCTATGGAATGGCTTCTGACATGAGCAAAAACTTAACAGTGACTAATGCGTCTGGTGGAACTGCTGAAACAGACCACGCAATCGTGGGTGACTTCGAAAATCGTTTCAAATGGGGTTACGCTGACAACATTCCTATGGAAATTATCCAATATGGTGACCCAGACGGTGCAGGTCGTGACTTGAAAGCACACAACGAAATCTGCTTACGCGCAGAAGCATATATCGGATGGGGAATCCTAGACGAAAAAGCATTTGCTCGTGTTAAAGCGTAGGTCGTGCTTATGAAGTATAGAAATGTGGATACTGGTGTAATTATTGAGTCAGATAGTGAACTGTCTGGCTCATGGGAACCAGTAGAAGAAAAGAAAACTAAAGCTAAACCGAAGAAAGAAGCAAAGGATGATGAATAATGAACTCATTTGCGACTTTAGACGATTTACAGCGACTCTGGAAGAGACTGCAACCGTCTGAAATTGAAAGAGCGAATGCGCTTCTTGCCACTGTATCTGACATGCTGAGGGAAGAGGCTCGTCGCTATGGAAAAGATTTAGACAATATGGTTGTAGAACGTTCTAGTTATGAGAACGTTGTTAAGTCTGTAGTAGTTGATATTGTAGCTCGTACATTAATGACTTCTACAGAGCAAGAGCCGATGACACAATTTAGTCAGAGCGCTCTAGGATACTCAGTGAGTGGCTCGTATCTCGTTCCTGGTGGTGGTATCTTCATCAAGAATGCAGAATTGAAACGATTAGGTTTCACTAAGCAACGGATTGGAGTGATAGAATTCTATGATTAAAGGAATTACTGTCACATTAGTAGATCGCGTTAAAACTGGTGAGGACGAAATGGGTGCTGCAACATACGATGATGTAGAAATCCAAGTAGAGAATGTCCTAGTATCTCCTGCTGAGGATACGGATGTTATTAACCAGGTTCAATTGTACGGGAAAAAAGAAGTGTACACGCTCGGTATTCCTAAAGGCGATACGCATAATTGGGAAGATAAGGAAGTTAAATTCTTCGGAAAAACGTTTCGAACCTTTGGACCAGTCGTTGAAGGAATTGAATCCATGGTACCAACTGCCTGGCATAAGAAAGTGACGGTGGAACGATATGAGTAGCTCGTTTAAATTTAAGCTAAACACTAAAGGTGTTGGAGCTTTCTTAAAATCTGAGCCTGTTCAGAAGATGATTAGTGAACGAGCCAACGAGATTGCTAGTCGAGCAGGAACCGGATATGAGGCAGATACTCAAATCGGTCAGAAACGTGCCACAGGACGAGTTAAAGCTGCTACAGCTAAAGCTAAAAAGGATAATAAGAAAAACAATACATTATTGAAGGCGGTGAGAGGTTGATAGAGATTGAAATCAGAAAATTCATGATAAGCAAGTTGGAATGCCCAGTTGTATTCGAACTTGCGCCTAAGATGCCAGATAAATTTGTATTAATTCAAAAAACAGGTAGCTCTAAGCGCAATAAATTATTAGCCTCTACATTTGCTTTTCAATCTTATGGAAAGTCGATGTATGAGGCTTCTTTGTTGAATGAAACTGTAAAAGAAGTAGTTGAACAGTTAGTCGAATTAAACGACGTATCTGATGTTAGCTTAAACAGCGACTACAACTATACAGACACAGAATCAAAAAAATACAGATATCAAGCAGTGTTTGATATCAGACATTATTAGAAATGAGGGAAAAATATGGCAGATAAAAACAACGCGAGTAATGTAACCGCAGCTAAGCCTAAGATTGGTGGAGCTATTTACATGGCACCAAAAGGTACTGAATTACCTACTGACGCAGAAGCAACGTTAGATGTTAAGTTCCAAAATTTAGGATTCGTAGCTGAAGAAGGTTTAGTGAACGCTAACAGCGCTTCTTCTGAGAACATTAAAGAATGGGGTGGCGCAATTGTAAATACAGCATTGAAAGAAAAAGAGGATAAATTCAAATTTACTCTTATCGAAGCGTTAAACATACACGTATTGAAATTGATTTATGGTGAGAAAAACGTAACAGGAACTCTAGAAACTGGAATCACAGTAAAAGCTAAAGCTGAAGAATACGAAGAAAAATCATTTGTGGTTGATATGGTTCTTAAAGACGGAGTTATTAAACGCATGGTACTTCCACTGGCTAAAGTGTCAGAAGTAGGAGAGATCAAATATGAAGGTGCAGGAAACATCGGTTACGAAACTACATTATCAGCGTTCCCTGATGGTGACGGAAGCACTCACTATGAATACATTAAGAAAGTAGGTTAATTATGATTAAAGGGAAAACATCTTCCGGATTTAAATTCCAAATCAATGAAAGCACAATTAACGATGACTATGAACTATTAGAACTACTTGTAGAGTTAGAAGAGAATCCTCTTCTAATTTCTAAGGTCGTTCGTAAAGTTCTAGGTCCTGCTGCAGCGGCTGCATTAAAAGATCATGTACGAGATGAAAATGGATGTGTATCCATTCAGAAAATGAATGATGAAATTACTGAGATTTTCACACAGGCAAAAGCCTTAAAAAAATAATGGCCCTTGCAAGAATGATTGTGACTGATGAAGATGCTTTAATTTGCGACTTAGCAGAAACTTATCATATCTATGACTATCGACGGCTACCGGTTTTGGCGGTGGCCGTTTTTTCTTTAGGTTTAAGACAAAACTCAAGAATTAAGATGATCATGTCTGGAAATAGAATCACATTAGAAGAGTCGTTACTAGCTTGTGCTGTTGATAGATTAAGCATACTAGCATGGCAGAAGACGAAAGACGGTTCAAAAGGTACTAATGTACCTCAATCGATTCTAGAAAAATTACTAGGTATAGATGAGCGCAAATCAGAGTCAGATACTCAGACATTTAGTTCGGGCGAGGAGTTCTTAAGAGAAAGAAATAGATTATTAGGGAAGGAGGAAACTTAATGGCAACAGAATTAGGTACTGCTTATGTTCAGATAATCCCATCGGCTGACGGAATCAAAGGCATGATTGAAAAGGCTATGGGAACAGAAGTAGTCGGTGCCGGAGATAAAGCTGGTCAAGGTTTCATGAAAAGCTTTGCTGGAACAGTCACTAAGATGATTGCTGCAATCGGTATTGGGAAAGTTCTTAAGGATACCTTAGCTTCTTCATTAAACGAGGGTGCAGCACTCCAGCAATCGCTCGGTGGTATTGAGACACTATTCAAAGGCAGTGCCGATATCGTTAAAGGATACGCTAAAGAAGCGTATAGGACGTCAGGATTATCTGCAAATGCGTATATGGAATCTGTAACAGGATTTAGTGCAAGCTTACTACAGTCTCTTGGCGGAGACACTGGAAAAGCTGCAGAGATAGCAAACATGGCAATGATTGATATGTCAGACAATGCTAACAAGATGGGGACATCGATGGAAAGCATTCAATTCGCATATCAAGGCTTTGCTAAGCAGAATTATACGATGTTAGACAATCTCAAGCTAGGTTACGGTGGTACTAAGGAAGAAATGCAACGGCTTCTTTCTGACGCTCAAAAGCTAACTGGAGTTAAATACGATATCAATAACTTATCTGATGTCTATCAAGCAATTCACGCAATACAGGACAAGCTAGATATCACAGGAACGACAGCTAAGGAAGCTTCAAGTACTTTTTCTGGGTCATTCGCATCCATGAAGGCTGCAGCACAGAACGTGCTCGGGAATATGTCGCTTGGAGAGGATTTAACACCATCGTTGCAAGCGTTAAAAGAAACAGTTCAAACGTTTGTTTTTGGGAACTTTATACCAATGCTTAAAAATGTGGTTAAAGCAATTCCAGAAGTGCTAGGATTCGCTATCAAAGAAGGGTTAACAGCTATCTTCGGTGAATCTACTACACAAACGATTATCAATAATCTATCTACAGCATTCCAAAATATTAAGAGTGCAGTAAGCGGAATTGGTGACTTGTTTGGAGGCTTTATTGACAAATTAAAAGGCATTTTAGGAATAAGTGGCGATGTAGGAGAGTTAGGAACAGCATTCGAAGGCATTACTGGTGCTATTAGCACAGTAACAGACTGGGTTAAGCAGTTTGTAGACTGGATTAACCAAACACCAGCCGCAGTCGATTCTGTAACTGCAGTCTTAGCAGGACTAGCAGCAGGCTTTGTTGCTTTAAAAGTCGTAAACACGGTTAAGAGTGCAATTGATGGATTCAAAACTGGATTAACGGCTGCTAAAGCTGGAATGGTTGCATTTAAAGCGATTGTTTCCGCAAATCCATTTACAGCCTGGATTGTAGGTATTACTGCTGTAGTAGCTGCATTAACATGGTTCTTTACTCAAACAGAAACAGGGAAGGCTATTTGGAAAGGATTTACAGAATTCCTATCTAGTGCATGGACTTCTATTTCAAGTTTCTTGATTGATACTTGGAATAATATTGCCCAAACAGCAACTGCTATTTGGGAAGGCATCGTAAATGTTGCCACTGCTATTTGGAGTGCTATCACAGACGCAATTATGGCAGTTGTTCAACCATTTATTGACGCATTCACTGGACTGTGGAGCGGGATGAGTTCAGGCATTACGCAAATGTTCGATGGATATATTTCATACTTCACTGGAGCTTGGGAAGTTATCAAATCTGTATTCCTGGGCGCAATCTTAATTATCATTGATGTAGTAACGCTTAATTTCGGGAAATTAGGAACGGATTTAGGCGCTATTTGGGATGGTATTTCAAACGGAATATCAATGATGTGGAACGGAATCACTTCAATATTTTCTGGAGCAGTCAGCGCAATTGTTGGAGGTGTTCAAGCCACTTTCAACGGAATGGCTTCCTTCTTAAGCGGACTATGGGACGCTATTTCATCAGTCGCAATTGCTGCATGGAATGGATTAGTCGCTGGAGTTCAAGGGATTATTGATGGATTAGTGAGCGGAGCGCAAGCCGCTTGGGACGCTATGTCTAATGCTGTTTCTAATTTAGTTTCTGGAATTACTGGAATCTTCGACGGATTGTGGAACATTGACTTAGCAGGCGCTGGTCAAGCTATTATGAATGGTTTTCTTGGAGGTTTAAAAGCTGCATGGGGAGCTGTCACAGACTTCGTTGGAGGAATTGCCAACTGGATTCGAGATCATAAAGGTCCTATTGAGTTCGATAGAAAACTATTAGTTCCAGCAGGTAATGCAATTATGTACGGTTTGGGTTCAGGATTAAAAGATGGCTTTAGTGATGTTCAGGATATCGTTAAAGGTATCGCAGAAGAAGTTAATAATATCGTTGATAAGTACTTGAATAACGAGTTCTACAGCGAATTAGATTTCAATAGCAACGTCGCTACAGTTGGAGGAGTGGAACTCACAAGACAACAAGCGTCTCAAATGAGTTCATGGAATCCAGATAACCATCGCTATAATCCAGAAGATTCAAATCAAAAAATAGAATTGCATACAACAGTTGAGTTAGATGGAAAAGTTGTTGGGAAACAAATTACTCCTTATGTAACCAATGAGCAAAGCAGATTAGATAAACGAGAACGTAGAAAGAGAGGGGAAAGCTAATGTTTAGTTTTAAAGTTAATGGGCAGGAGCTTGGAGACTTAATGATTGTTAATAACATTGATTTTGGATTCAGTCCAGAAGTGAGCGCAACCTCTCGAAAATACGCTCTTGTGGACGGCGAACGTTTCATTCGTAGACGATTTGGAAAACGAATTATAAAGATTCAATTCACAATTCTAGGAGATCGCATCGAAAAAAGTAAAATCGCAATTCAAAGAGCGTTGCTAGTACCTGGCATTAGTAGATTTGAGTTTGGATATCAATCTGATGTGTATTATGAAGGAGCAGTTTCTGGAACAAGTGATTTTAATTTAATCACATTCAGATACGCTCAAGGCTCATTCGAAATTCATTGTTTTAATCCGTTTGCTATCTCTAAAACGGAAAAGACAGCTAAACGAGAATCAAACAAGTTGATTTTCAACAATGAAGGAACAGTTTCGGTGTATCCTACTTACAAATTTACGGCAGGAAAACCGTATAAGATGATATCTTTCGCTCATCCTAGTGGCAAAATAGTTCAGTACGGATATGAGAATGGCCCTGCAGTGATTAACACTAACGACTTAGTTGTGTTTAATAGTGCAGAAAATAAACTAACGGTGAACGGTGAACGTAAGTACATCAATGCAGCAAGCCAAGTTTTTGCAATTAATGTAGGAACTACAGAAGTTGCTGTTCTTGGAGACGATAATAAAATACCAGTCGTAGATGCGACGTTTAAGGAGTGCTGGATATGATTACAGTAACGAATAGAAATTACGAAATTTTATGCCAGCTTACTTTTAACCTTACTGGTGGACTACTCGCATATAACGATTATTTCGAGCAAGACTTAGAAACTGGCATTGGGACTTACGATTTCACAGTAGACAAAACCGGTAATCCGGAAATTGAAAAGTTAGAAGTAGGTTGCTATCTGATTGTAAAAGATGGCAGCAAAATCCGTTCATTTGAAGTAATGCGAATTGAAGAGGATAAGGACTCTAAAACAATTTATTCTGAAGATGCAGGACTTGACTTACTTGGTGAGCAAGTTCCGCCTTATTCAGCAGATAAGAGTTATCCTATCACCCATTATATTGATGAGTTCACATACGACTCTGGATGGGAGATTGGAATAAACGAAATTCCATCTTCTACTGTTCGTAAATTAGAGTGGCAGGGTACAGACACTGCTACTAAGAGACTTAGACAGCTAGTAAGAAGGTTTGATGCTGAAATATCTTACGACTTTGAATTTTCAAACGGAAAAATCACTAAGAAGTTAATCAACATTTACCGAAAAATTGGCAAAGATAAGAAAGTGAGATTAGAAGTTGGAAGAGAAGTCTCGAACGTTAAAAGAACTATCTCAATTGAGAATTTAGCGACTACGATTGTAGCAACTGGTGCTGATGGCATCACATTGGCTGGAGCGGAATATAACGAAGGAAATATTCGTTCAGATAAGAACTCAATCTATTTAATTGATTACGATGCAGTAGAACGATGGAAGCGTGCTGGTTATACACCAGCTGGCGGTGGGATTGTTAAGCGTTTTGAGAGTGAGGCTAAAACTCCACAAGCGTTGATGGCAGAAGCTGTTATCAAGTTGAAACAATGGAATCATCCAGAGGTTACTTATGATGTGCCCATCAATATGCTTCCTGGAGAAGTTAACATCGGAGATACAGTAATCATTGTGGATCATAATTATGAACCAGCTTTGATTGTGGAAGGAAGAGTGGCAAGTATTAAGAAATCTCTATCAACCAATGTGGATGGAGAAATCAAAATTACTAATATCGAATCCAAAGAAGATACGATTAGCGAAAAAGTAAGGCGTTTAAGCACATTGGTGCAAGAACGTCTTTTTGATTTTACAGCCGTGCCATTTGTGATGGATATCAAGTCTACAGACGGTGTAGTATTCCAAAACAGCAATATATCCACTAAGTTAATTGCTAGTGTAAGTAAGATGGACATTCCTATGAATAACCGTTTTTCATATCGTTGGAAACGAGTAAGTAAGTATGGCACAGACGATGCAGCATGGAATGAGCAACATACAAACGGCAGCAATGAATTATCAGTGACTGTCGGCGATGTTGATAGAGAAGCCACATTTACGTGTGAGGCTATCGAAGGTAATCAAGTTGCTGCAAGCAGCTCTATAGTTATCAAAGACTTCATCGTCAATAAGTCAATAGGCCCAACTCCTCCAGCCAATCCTAGCGCTGGAGACTTATGGACTGATACTAGTGATTCAAGCAAGGATGTCCCAAAGATTTTCACAAACGGCAAATGGGAGCCTGTATTAAAGAAAGACGACAAAGAACTGGAACGGCTTCAAAAAGAATTTGAAGAGCGCAACAGAGAACATGCCAACCAATTTGCAGAGGTCATGGAGATTATAAACAAGTCTCAAGTGACAGAAGATACATTCAGAGATTTAACTGGGCGGTTTAGTAATCTAGAAGAATCTTATAAACGAATTCAAGAAACTGCAGAAGAGATTCGAGGCCTAGGGCAGAGAACCAAAGCAGTAGAGCTTAATATGGAGCAATCAAGCGTCCTATTGAACGCTATTTCAACATATTTCAACGTATCGGAAGACGGCTTGTTAATTGGTAAGCGTGGGGAGAAATTGCAAACTCGTTACACAAATGAGCGCATGGAATTTATCGATTCTGGTCGTGTAGTAGCTTATGTTTCTGGCCAGCAAATGAATATCGTAAGTGCCACATTCTGGAATAGCGTCACGATTGCCAATCATATATTCGAACGATACGACAATGAATTCACGATTATATCTTACGTAGGAGGTGTTGTAAATGGCTGAGTTTTCGAGAACAACTAGCAACGGATATGTTCGTTTGGTTTTCCAAGTAACGGAAGCAAGCACCGATATTTATTCTAATACTTCAGAAGTCGTTTATCATTTGTGGCTCGAACGTGGAACGGCATGGGCTTTCGACTTAAACGAGGAGAGTTTAGCGCAAGCAGAAATCAATGGCACTCAAGTTATCAGTGAATATGTTAGTTTTGATTTACGGAACAGCGACATGGTTTCACTCGGTAAGGGAAGTATAACAATTCCGCATAACGAAGACGGAAGCAAGACCATTACAGTTCGAGCTAGATTGACGAATGTTGCTAATTTAGGCGACATTGGTTGGTTTAGCGGGACATTGAATCTGTCTACAATTCCAAGAGCGAGCTCAATCACCTCTGTAGTTGCTACTGAATTAGAACAAACAGTGACAGTAAGAATTGAAAAGAAAGTCAGTGAATTCAGACATCAAGTCTTGTGGAAAGTGAACGACAGTGGATGGAACGATTTAGGGACTGGGCATGATACGAGTGTACAGTTCACAGTTCCAATAGATTATGCAAATCGTATCACTAACAGTGACACAGGGCTGATTGATGTGTGCGTTCGTACGTTTCGAGGAAATGACAAGATTGGCAGTGATGTATACAAGCGAGGAATTGGGATTAAAGTTCCTGCTTCCATTGTTCCAACACTTGAGGATGTCACAATCACTGAGAGAACGGCACAATTAGCAGAATTCATTCCACTAGGGAATTATGTTAAAAACAAATCTGTTATGAGAGTTGAAGCAATCAATGCAACAGGCTCTCATGGCTCTACTATCGTGTCCACTGAGCTGACTGTAGATAACTTAGTTGTCAGAGCATCAACTGGTGATTTCCCTGCAAACAAGGCTGGAAATTTAGAAGTTACTGCAAAGATTACTGATTCACGCGGAAGAACAGCTACTAAATCGAAGACGATAAAAGTATGGGATTACTACGCACCTAAAATCATTGGGTTCTTAGCGAATCGAACAGGTAATGGAACTAATAAGACTATCATCGCTACTGTTGCTGCGAATGTAAGTCCATTAGTTATTGATGGAATCAATCGGAATCCGTATACTCTTAAAATCCAGTACTCAGCTAAGAAGGCTAATAGATGGATTGATGCCGTTAATCTCACAAACGAGAATACAGAACGCATCAATCGTCAAATCGACTGTGGAGCGTTTTACGAGCTTTCCAAGGCATATAATATCCGTCTAGTCATTCAGGATAAGTTGAGCGACTTAGTAGACTCCATTCTGCTAGTACGCTCATCCAGAGTGTTATGGGCTTGGGGTGATAATCGTGCAGCAGTAGGTGGATTCCCAGAGTTAGACGGGCACTTTGAATCATTCCTCCCAGTAGCATTTCATAAAACGTTGAATGTTGAAGAAGGAATACTTTCTAATGGAAATCCAATCCAGGAATTCATGCTAACATCGAAGGAAGGAAAATCAATTAAATACACTGGAGATTTAAACAATCTTAGAACAGCTGGTGGATATCATGCTTTTGGAGTGCAGAACGCTCCAGCAGGAACTAATAATTATGGATATATTAATGTAATCACGCACAACAACGATTCAAATTATTGTGTGCAACAGTATATTCCATTCAACTCAACGATATTACACATTAGACGATTAGAAGCTGGAAAATGGACCGATTGGACAAATGTTTGGCACAGCCTAAAGTTAGAAAATGGATGGGCTCCAGTCACAGACGTTGCGTATAGAATTCTTAATGACGGTAGCATCCGCTTAAAAGGTACATGCAAGAATACTGTAAGTGATTCGTATGTTGGTGAGGGCGGAACAATATTCTGGTTTCCAAATACATTAAAGCCTAGCTTCCAACAAATCTTCAGTGCAACAACAGACGGAAAGAAGCCATGCGGTGTGTATGTGAGTACAAGCGGCGAATTTATGTGTGGTTTCGGCGTGAGCCGAGGAATGTTATGTTTAGATGGAATTACAATATCAATTAAGTAAAAGAAAAGAGGAAATATTATGATTAAAAAAATCAACGAAACATTAATGGACGATAGCGGAAAATTATTTAACTTAGAATTTGTCGTAATCCACAATGACGCTGGAAGCATGACACCAGAAGAATACATCGACTGGTTGCGATATCGTGATAAATCACTAGGGATTGCACATTATTATTGCAATCGAAATACGATTGCCCGTGTAATTGACACATTTAATATCGGCTATCATACGGGGGATTGGTGGAGTAATTGCCGTTCGATTGGATATGAAGTTTGCGAAAGCATGAAAGTAAGCGATGAAGAATTTCTTCAAAATGAAGACGTAACGTTAATGCAAGCAACGGAAGACTTACTATACTATGGCTTACCAATCAACACGAATACAGTAAGACTACACCATGAATTTGTACCAACAACATGCCCACACCGCAGTTTAGAGTTACACGGTGGAACAACAGAAAGCGTTAAAAACTATTTTGTATCCCGCATGCAATATTTCGCAACTTTAGGAAATACAGTAGACGAAATGTTGGGACAAGTATCAGAAAGTCCAACAGTTCAAGAAAGTGTTCAAGCAGAACAGCCAATTCAAAATGCTAGCGGTGGTAAGTCGGTAGATGAAGTGGCTCAAGAAGTTCTTCAAGGGTTGTGGGGCAATGGACAAGAAAGATATAACAGCTTAGAAAACGCAGGCTATGACGCTCAATCTGTTCAAAATCGAGTTAACGACCTGTTAAACGGCGGAACAACTAGCGATAACAATAGCGCTGGTCCAGACCTCGACACCGTTGCGAATGAAGTCTTGCAAGGTTTGTGGGGGAACGGTCAGGAGCGTTATGATAACCTAACTAACGCTGGATATAATGCGCAAGACGTGCAGGATAGAGTAAACAGTATTTTAAGTGGAGAGTACACGCAAAGCAATTACACTAATCTTGATAGCGTGGCTCAAGAGGTTATTCAAGGCTTATGGGGGAACGGTCAAGACCGCTATGATAATTTAACTAATGCTGGTTACGATGCGCAATCTGTTCAAGATCGTGTAAACGAATTATTATCTTAATATATTTTTTTGGAGGTAAAAATATGAATTTAGAACAAGCAAAAACTCGCAAGACTCAACTCGAGAAAGAAATTGAAGTTGCGAAAGAAGAAATCTATACATTCTCGATCGATAAGTCGAAACTTGAGCAACAAGCTCAAAATCTTCAAGACAAAATTGAATTCAAAAGTCGAGACCTCAACACCAAACAACAAGAAATCAACACTCTGGCAACAGCAATCGAGGTCATGGAACGATGAATCCATTCTTCTCCGATGCGGTCGTAATCGCTGTGATAGGTGGTGTTGTTAGCGTGATTACGGCACGAATATCTACTCAATCCAAGAAGAATGCGGATGATATCTTGAATCGTTTGAGCGATATGTCTGAGCAAATTCATGATGTGAAAATGGATGTTCAACGAGTAGGAAGCATTGGAAACGATAATAGAGAAGGGATTCGAACAACAGCAAGATTCAGGTTGTACGACACAATGACACGAGCAATCGAACGAGGATGGACAACAGTCGATGAAGCTCGAGAAATTGGCAAATTATACCAAGCTTACGTGAAGCTTGGGGGAAATGGAGAAATCCATGACTTACATGAAATTTTCTTAAGATTGCCAATCAAATCAAAATCAGAAATCAATTTACAAACAAGAGAGGATGTTTAAATATGGAACAATTACAAACAACAATCATCAATGGAGTCGTGAGCGTATTAGTCGTGTTAGTAGGACTAGCATTCACAGGGTTGAAAGGATTTATCGAAACTAAAGCGACAGAATTAAAAGCCAAAACGGATGCTAAGAATTACGAATTGGCAAAATCTATCACTCATACAGTAGTAACCGCTGTTGAGCAAATCTTCAAAGATGTACAGAATGCAAGTCAAGATAAATTTCAAGTTGCTGAAACTAAATTGACGAGCGAACTCGAAAAAGCTGGAATCAACTTAGATGACGATTCCAAAAAGGTACTCATCGAATCTGTCGTGAATGGATTCAACGAGTTGAAGAAGATTGATAAATAAATTAAATGTAACAGTTCGAGCTGAACGCATATAAATAATGAGCCTACCTTTATGGTAGGCTTTATTTTTTTGCATTTTTCTCAAATTATTTTTAATAAAAGTGTTGACATTATATACCACATGGTATATAATATAATTGTAAGGAGGTGAGGGAATGGAAGAAAAAATCACAACTCTAGTAGCGATCGTTGGAATTGCGGTTGCAATATCAAAAGAGGCTAGAGAGTGGTACAAAGCCACAAAAAAAGAAAAACGACAAAACCCGACCCGCAAAAGAAGGATATGACGTTTTTCAAGAGGGGAAGGATAACTTCCCTCCCCTCAATTATACTATATAGAAAGAGGAAATCAAGATGAAACACATTATTATTATTTTAGTAGTAGCTTTAATCGTATGGTATGCAGGGGAAAATAAAAAGGATAACTAAATGGATTATTATTAAAATTATAAAAATAGGAGGACAATATGCTAAGAGCGGATGAAGAAAAAATACTATGGTTATTTGAACATTATTCAGGATATCGAATCTCTAAAGAGAGTGGTGTTTCACAACCACTCATTGCAAGGCTAATCAATGGAACTAGAGAATTGAAAAACGTTTCTTTTGAAACAGCAAGCAAATTAAATCAGTGTGCAGAGAGACTTATAAAAGATGACTTTAAAGGTGAATAGTTAAAAGGATAGTCAACAATCTTGCTTTTGACTATCCTTTTGACCTTCTAACCGTCTAAAATAATACATAGTTTTCTAATTTTGCAAAAATAAAATTGTTGTTATATCAACGTTTTCCGCACGTTTCGTTTACAATATAACCAGGTAGTTTTTTTATCCTCCCAAATAAATATTTCTAATCCTTTTTTCCAC
>CAUTST010000014.1:0-34389 GCA_963540995.1 uncultured Streptococcus sp. | reverse complement strand
TCTTCCGTTACCTCGAAACAGCATAAAGATTAACGCAAAAAACATTGCGATATAAAATACCTTTTTCCCTTTCATAAGCTAACCCTTTCTATCTGCTTTAATCCATCTTCAAAAGACACTCTACTCTGATACTGTTTCTCTAAAAAATGCCTCTGGATTTTCTCTTACAACAACAGAGTAATAATACTTCTTATTCGAATTACTTCCATGGAAAGATAATTCGACTTGCTGAGAATTTGGAAAGTTAAAATACTGATTTAAATTCGGCATATTGACAGTATACTCTAATTCAAAGTCTCCATTTTTCATACTGTATGATTTACTCTTCAACTCTAAGTTACTTAAAATTTCTTTATTGAAAGACATACCTTGAAACAAGAATCTTTTCTGTGGCCAAAGTTCTCTCAGCCCCTCTTCATCTTCAGAAGATAGTATCCCATTCGCATACTGAATTTTTATTCTTTTCTCTTCATTCCCACTTTTTCTTGAAATCTGAGCAACATATCCCTCTATCGGTTTTCCTTTTTTTATTCCCTTTAATTCGACATCAATAACTACATCTTCTTTACGATTCGTTTGGTAAATCGTATACCCATTAGGAAATTGCTCAAATAAATCCTCTAAGTTTTTAGTCGGATAAACTCGACTGATTTGAGTCCCAATCCGTTCTTCCAAGTATGCTCTGTTATTTCGTTCGTTACAACCAAACAATATTGTAATAAACGTAAGTAGCAATCCAATATAAACCGCCTTTTTCAGTTTCATACATTATCCCTCTCTATATGCCTTTTTTTAATCATATCATACTTTGCAAACGAAACGATACACCCTTGTCAAAATCTCATTTCCAATTTCACAAATACTATTCCTAGCTATAACAAAACTTTAAAATGTAAAGAAAAAGAATTAAGCAAAGTCGCTTAATTCCTTTCTTACTCTTCAATTAGCATTTTATTGACATTCTATAATCTTAACCATTTCTCGTTTTCGTGCTCAATGGATTGAGTAATAGCCTTTGAAAATTGCCCTTTAATTTCTTCATCAATTTCTGAATTGATTTTATGAATTTTTTGATTTGCTTTTTCTCCAATCTTTGAGCGGGCTATATCATACTCTTTTAAATAGCGGTTTTTTCGTTCTATTATTAAAGGTGCGTATATGCAACGAACTAATTCTTTATCTATTGTTTTAGCTATGATTGAAAGTGCTTGATGTACACCATCTGAAAGATGATTATAAATTTGATTCATAGTGCGTTCTGCTTCATCAGAAAATCTATACATTTTTTCTCCTCTTACTATCCTTCAGCATTTAGCTTCCGAAATTTATTTTGTAATTCTTCAATTCGCATTTCTTGCACGTGAACTGTATCTCTATAATGAACATATAAATCTTCAATATTATTTTCGACAGCTTGTCTTCTGCGTACAAATTGGTTCTTATTAGCTTCAAAATACGAATTAAAAATTTGTTTTAATCTATTTAATGCTTCTTCACTATCTTCACTATCTTTTTTTAGTTCATAAGTAGCCCTGTCATATTTATCTTCTAAGCATCTAGAAATAGATTTTTCAAAACTAATTAATTCACTTAACTCATTTTCAAGCTTCTTTTTTTCTTTATTAAACTTATCTTTTATTTCATCCAATTTCAAATAGGCTTCTTTTATTTTTATGACTACTTCATCTTTATCATTCATCACTGGTTACCCTTCTAATGTAAACATATTTTCTAGTTCTTTATCTTTTTCAATCAAAGCCTGGATACCAGTACCAAGATTAGTTTTTAATCGATTAAATGTATCCACAATATCTTGAACTTCTTTTTCCTTTTCACCACAATGCCGAAAAACTTCACCAACAATCCCATCATAATGCACTCCTGCTTCTGCATAAGCTGATAATAGTTCATCTGGGCTTAGACTCGGTACTAAATTAGGACTAGTTAAAAAATCATACATCCTCTTTACTTTATATCGGGTCCCTTCCCCCGAATATTCTATTAGTTCCAATGATGATGTTGACACATTAATTAATCCCTCTGAAAGAATTTGCGCTTGCATTGCATCTAGATAAATCAATTGAGAACTTGTTACCCCTTCGAGGCTAATAGAATTAGAGTTTGCAAAGGATCTTTTTTTCTTCTTTAGAGATTGCATCCTACTACTTACCATTTCTATTGTCGAAACCAATTGTTCTTCTGCATTAATAATTCGTAATATCTTTGCAACTTGTTCCGCATTTTCCACAATAGGATCTAATCCATGTTCACTAGAAATTGGCAGAGTAAATTTATCTCCTACGAATACTCCATTGAACTCTTCACTAATGATTGTTAACGGATCATTTTCTGCAACGATACGAACAATTCTACCAGTATAGTTCTCAATATCCTCATTAATTTGATTAATATTTTGAGAAACTATGGGACTAAATTTCATTTCAACCCCTTTTATATAAAGGGGAGCTGAATTATAAACTATTGCCATCTTTGAATTATACCTGAGCGCAACACGCATCGCGACGTTCCCACCAAGCGAATGACCAGTTGGAATTAAATTCTCAGCACCATATTTTTCTGCTAGTTTTTCATAGAATTTGAATGCAGGTGGATAGTGAATTCCTGTTCCTAAGAAAATACCTGAAGCATCAGCATAAATATCTTCCAATGTATTTCCATCTAGATTGGTCCCAGTATAAGAAACAATTACCTTACCAGTATTTTTGTCGCGAAAAGCCGTTCCACTTGTCCCTGTTCTCTTATCATAAAAATCATCAAGATATTCTAAATTATCTGGAATTTTCTTTATTTTATCGACTCTTTCTAATATATCTTCGGTATCACCCATTTTTTGTTGTTTGATTCTAATTTTCTCAAATTCATAGCTCAAATTAGAAGAATCTAAAGATGGTATTTCACTGCCCTTTTCATTTACAACACTCATATTATTCCTCTTTCATTTTATTCATAGACACGCTCGTTAAATTCTAACTCCTTTTTATCCTCAACCGATACAGTATAATAATATCCAGCATTACTATTGCTTCCATAAAACGATATCTCTAATATATCTGATTCACTTAATTCAAAAAATTGATTTAAACCACTGTTTTGAATAGCGTAATATATCTCAAAACTCCCATTTTTTGGATTGTATGATTTATCTTTCAGTTTTAAACGCGACAGTACATCCTTATCTATCTTCATTTCTTGGAACAAGAATCTTTTATATCCCCAAAGTTCTGTTGCTAATTTTTCATCAGAAAAAGAAAACTCCTCATTTTGATACTTAACTTCCACTTGAGAAATTATCTCTCTATTTTTTCGGTTTACTTTCTTTATGGTTCCCTCAATCATCTTCGTTTCAGGATTCCCTATTAGTTCAACTTTGATGCGATATTCTCCCTCAGTATGAGATTGATAAATCGTAAACCCATCTGGAAATTGTTCAAATAAATCTTCCAAGTTTTTCGTTGGATATACACGACTGATTTGATTCCCTATTCTATCCTCCAAGTATGCTCTACTATTTCTTTCATTACATCCAAAAAGAATCATTAGTAATACCCCCAATAAACTAAATTTAATAAATCTTTTCACTATCAAACAGAACTCCTCTCTTGTTGAGTTTGTTGCTTTAATCATATCACACTTCACAAAAAACACAATATATCATCATAAACACTTTTCATTTTTCTAGACCCTCTCCTGTCTTCCCCATCTATCAACACGTTCAATTTTCAAGATTAGAATTTCTCTGCAACAAACTATAAGATTTCCCTCCTTTCGAATGAAGGAATATTTGTTCTAACTTCATCGAAATAACACAACAACTTAAACGCTGATAAAACGAAAAACTCCTCAGAGGTTATAGAAAGCATTATAGGGAATCATAACCAATGTGAATTGGGAGTATGACAGAAGAAACTTGTTTCTTCGTAGTCTTACCCCCGCAAGGACAAATAGAATTCCTTGAACTGCTTGACAGTGAAGAGGAATTCATTTGTCTACTGCGTCAATGTTTCATCACACAATAAATTATGTTCTTCTTTTGTTTGAAGCTTGGTAGGTTTGAGACCTAAGACACAAACCGGACTTATCCATATTAGCTTGTGCTTCCATCTCGAATGAAGGAATACTTGCACTCACTTCATCGAAGCAAAACAACAACGTTAAGAGATAAAAAAAAGCTACGCGTTTTCGGATAACATAGTAGCCATTATAGCGATTAGTAATCGATGCGAATTACGGATGGTTGGAAATTCATTTCCTACCATCCGTTTGAGGCTCGATAGGATTGAGACCTTGGCTCAATCCGATACAGCTATATAGGCTACTATGTGTTTATCCGAAAATAAAGCGTAGCTTTTTTCATATTTTTTATTTCACCACAGTCTTAAAGTTGTTGTTGACTGTTGCTTCGATGACTGGATGTTTGCGCAAGTATTCCGCAATGAGCTCCGTCATGTCGATCTGCACCTCACGCACAATCTTCTCCGGCTTAAACATACTATAGTTTCCGCCACCAACCGCACGATATTGGTTTGTAACGACTTCTAATTCATCCGTATCTTGAACAGGTTTGCCATGATACTCTAGACGAGTCACACGGTCGCCGAATGGTCTAGTGAAGTCTAATGTATACTCGATTCCTTCATACATATCGTAGTTGTAGAATTGAGGTTTTGGTTCCACATATTTCGGATTGAAGACTGCTTGTCCATTTTCAACGATGAAATACGTCGCCACACGCTCAAGAGCCGCTTTCAAGTCCGCACCGCTCACTTTTAGAACGGCTAAAGTATTTGGATAAATATAGTTGGTAATCACGTCACGCATACGGATTTCTGAGTTAAATCCACGCCCGTCATTGTTGAATAACGCAGTTCCAGAGATATCTGCACCACTGGCTTCCATTTGAACCTTATTGATAAATTCAATATATGGATGCTCGCTTAAACGAGAAGCATGTGGATCTTTAATCGTCATATCTCCAACCACTTTTCCTACTGGAGTGTCTAACCAATCTTCCACTTCTGCTTGTAAGTCGCTAAACATTTCCAATACCGCTGGGTCGGATGGAACCTCTTCTGTTGGATGAAGTTTGGCTTCGCTTGAGATGACTGTATACTTCCCGTCTACTTTTTCCACTTCTAAGCTGATTTCACCCACATACGCGCCGCGGTATCCTGGCTGAATCACTGGCACGCCATTCACTTTTTGTGCAATCACACGGTGTTGGTGTCCTGTCACTAACGCATCGATTCCTTCTACTTGTGTCGCAATCGCATACCCTTCATTTTCTCCTGTTAAAAGTTCCGTTGGGTCCCCACATGACAAGTCGCACTCGAATCCACCGTGGTAAGTGACAACGACAACGTCCGCTACTTTACGCATTTCTGGAACGTATTTCTTCGCTGTTTCTAACGCACTCACGAACACTAAATCTTTCACCGTTGCAGGTTGTTCCCAATTTGGAATATAAGGTGTTGTAATCCCTAATACTGCGATTTTCACACCATCTTTTTCAAATACTTTGTAAGGTTCACCAAACGCTGGCTTGCCATCCTTTGTTAAAATGTTTGAGCAGAGAATTGGGTGGTTATAAGACGCAATCGCTTCTCTTAAGTAGTCTAACCCATAGTTAAACTCGTGATTCCCTAAAATTCCTAGGTCATAGTTTAAGTAGTTCAATACTTTTGTTAAATCACTTGCTACTTTTGAATCTTGTTTACGAACATAGTAGCTTAATGGTGACCCTTGAATAAAGTCCCCATTTTCAATTTGAATCACAGGACCATTCGCTTCCTCTTTTAAGCGACGAATCACAGTTGCAGCCTTCGCCGTACTGAATCCTAAGTCCATGTTTCGTTCTGTATAGTTTGTTGGTAATACGTACCCATGCATATCACTAGTTTCAATAATTTTAATTTCCATAATGCGCCTCACCTTCTACAAATTCACACACTATTGTACCATAAAAAAGCCCTATCACAAAGGCTTCTCTGTCTGTAGCATTTCTGCGATTTTATCAAATGTCTTTCCATTTCGAATCGTAATCGTCTTATAAAAAGGTTGCTTCAAAATCTTCTTGTGGTAAGTCGTTTTTTGATACTCTGCCTCATCGATTTTCGCCCAGAAGACAGCACCTGTTCCGACATATACTTTTTCATTATAAAACGTAGACTCTTCTACAAATCGGATAACTTCGCTCGCATCTGTCCCCTGTGAGAAAAACAAAATATCTTTTCTAGCAAACTCATCCTTCCACCATTTGGGAAGCCCCGCCATTTCTTCTAAGTAATCCTCTTTTGAAAGGAGCGCAAACGGAATCGAGAACTCATAATTTGCTTCCAACACCTTTTCAACTTTCAAAACAATTGCTTCCACACTCTCATCGTTTGTAAAAAATAAGTTCCCACTATTAATGTACGAATCCACATCGCTGAACCCTTCACCTATCAGCAATTCTTTCAATTCGCTCATCAAAACTTTATTTTTGCCACCAACATTGACGCCTCGTAATAAAAGCACATACCGCATCCGACTCACCTCTCTTGTCGCCCCATTATAGCACAGCACCTGTCCTTCGTGAATGAGGAACACAATCTAAGGAAAGCCACTCAACTTCCTCAGCTTTGTTGTGTGGAATTCCCCTCAGGAGGCTTTTAGGTGTAACCCGAAAACGTTGATTGCGACAGAAACAGCGGTTTTGTTTCTAAAGCAATCTACCACCTCCCCCTGCACTGGTTCGTCGTGAATGAGGAACACAATCTAAAGAACGCCACTCAACTTCCTCAGCTTTGTTGTGTGGAATCCCCTCAGGAGGCTTTTAGGGATACCCCGAAAACATTGATTGCGACAGAAACAGCGGTTTTGTTGAAAGATTAGTGAGAACATCCATTGAATGCGAATTAGAGACACTTACGAATCCATTCGTTAGTGTCTCTTTGAGGCTTCAAAGACGAGAGACCCTAGGCTCGAGTCGGTGGCTCACTAATCCTCTTTCAACATTAAAAACCGACTGTTTCTAAAGCAATCTTCCCCTCACCTAGCACCGGTCTTTCGTGAATGAGGAACACAATCTAAAGAACACCTCACAACTTTCCTCAGCTTTGTTGTGTGGAATCCACCTCAGGAGGCTTTTAGGTGTACACTGAAAACATTGATTGCGACAGAAACAGCGGTTTTGTTGAAAGATTAGTGAGAATACCCATTGAATGCGAATTAGAGACACTTACGATTCCATTCGTTAGTGTCTCTTTGAGGCTTCAAAGACGAGAGACCCTAGGCTCGAGTCGGTGGCTCACTAATTCTCTTTCAACAATAAAAACCGCTTGTTTCTAAAGCAATCTATCACCATCCCCCATACGCCTAAAAGCCTCCCCCGAAGGGGCAATACACGCCCAGCACTAATTATGTCCACACAAAAAGCCTGAGGAAAATTCCCCAGGCTTTCGTTGTGATTGTGTTGTGAAAGAACTTATATGTGATTATTGATTCCACGCAGCATCAAATTGTGCTTTAGAATCTGTAACTAATTGACCTACATCTCCATTTTCAGTAGTAAAGATTTTTTCTAAAATCGTACGAACTTCCGAGAATGCAGAATCAGCATTTTCAACTACAGGGATTGAGAATAAATTCTTAGTAGACTCTGCTAAGATTTGAGGAACTTTAGAACTTGAATTCTTGTATTCATCTTTTTCTAACACTGAAGCGATTGTTGGCATGTAACCAGTTTGTTGTGCCCAGTATAATTGAGAGTCAGCTGAAGATAAGAATTTCAAGTATAAGAATGCAGCTGTACGTTGTTCTTCAGTTGTAGAACCTTCGAACATGTAAATATCAGTACCTTGTTGTAGGTTGTATGTTTCAGGACGAGCAGCTACTCCGTATTCAAAACCAGCTTCTTGAGCACCTTTAGCTACGAATGATTCACCAGCTGTTGAACCAACATACATAGCTACTTTTTTGTTTTGGAATGGTCCTGATAAGTATTTATCTGAACCAGCTGTACGGAAGTATCCGTCACGAATTCCGTCTGCATAGTATTTAATAACTTCTTTTGAAGCGTCACTTGCGAAGTCTAATTCTTTAGTGAAGTCAACGCCTTTGTTCTTCATACCAATTGCATAGTAGTTGTTTAATGAGTCGAAACCAGCCCCAACAACTTCGTGGTTAGATTTTTCGTAAATTGTTTTAGCGGCTTCTTTTAATTCATCTAAAGTCGTTGGAACTTCAACACCGTATTCTTTTAATAAATCTGCATTGTAGAATAATACTTCTGTAGATTTGTTGAATGGGATACCGTATTGTACTCCGTTGATTTGAGCACCTTCCATTAAGTCTGAACGGATTTCTTCACCTTCCTTGAATCCGATTGTTTCGTTTTCAATATATGGTGTGAGGTCTACCAATGCATCTTGCTCAGCAGCACTGTATAACCAGTTTGGATATGCTTGAGTGATTGTTGGTAAGTCTTTTGGTGAAGTTAAAGTTGCGTTGATTTTTGCTTGTAAGTCTTTATATTGAGATTGGTTTTGTAACTCTACTTTGATATTTGGGTTAGCTTTCATGAAGTCATCTGTTAATTTTTGAAGAGCTTTTTCAAGCTGACCGTTCATAGCATGCCAGAAAGTGATTGTAGTTTCTGAGTTAACCTCTGTTACGATGTCTGTTTTAGTTTCAGCTTGTTGTGAGCTGTTTGATGAGTTAGCTCCACATGCTGTTAACGCCACAACTGATGCTGTTGCTAGTGTCGCTTTTACTAAAGATTTGAATTTCATTTTTCTTCTCCTTTTGTTATATAGTTTTTACAACACAATTTTTTCGCCGCGGTACGGCAATATTCTGTCACCATACGGATTTACCAGAAGTTCTGGTTTTAACGTATGAATTGGAACCAAACATTTAGGCTCAATCATCGCAATAATACGGTCTAAGTCGTCCGGTTTTGCGTGACCTGAGCAAGCTAGGCGTACAAACTCAATATGTTTTTCCGCCAATAAATCAAGAAACGGTTGATAGTTCGGATCGAAGTCCCCAAGAGGCTGTGCATCGCTATGGATGTATAAACTTCCCTCTTGCAAACGTTCGAAATGATCGACTGCTTGCCATAAGTACTTCGAAGTATCCTCTAACAACGTTTGATATGAAATTTCTAAAGTAGGATCAAGTTCATCGAGTTTTGGAGAAGCTTCTCTATAGTAGTAATGAGCTTCCTTTTGGAAAACTTCTTTCAGAAGTGCAGCCATCGTTGCTTCTAGAACAACGGTACGGCTTGTTCCTTCGACGATTTTTTCAAAGCGACGTACATTCGCTGGATAACCATTAAATGTAATTTGTCGGTTTGGATTTTCTTGTTCGAGGCGAGCGATATGACGAATCACATCTTCCTCGTTTTCAGGTTTGATTTCGTCTTCAACCTCTTTACGGTCCCCAAAGCTAATCGATACTCCTTCCATCATTAAGAGGTCGGTATGTTTTGCCTTCTTACAAAACTCAATCGTATCTTCGGCGTTATGCCCGTGAAGTCGTAAGTCCCCTGTATACGTAATATGATGTCCGGGAGTTTTAATAATTAAAGCAGCAGCCCCGTAAGCATCATGGTCGACACGCACGATTTCTACTTCGATTTCTCCAACTGTAATCACGTCTCCGGCATCTAACCCAATCATATCTCTTGTAAATGTATCCTCTTCAAACGGCGATGGTAGTAAAAATACCCCATTGCGGTTGAGCGAATTTACAATCATTTTTGTTTCCTTCAATGTATATAAAGGAATCTTTGGGTCTAAATAATTCAACATTCTTGTATGGTCCAAATGCGCATGTGAGATAAAGACTGCCGTGTTGGCATAGTCTTTATCTTCATCCCCTTCGTATTTATAAGGGATACGTGCATCGTACATATTTTTTAAATGTGGAATGACTTTATGGTCTGTGAGTGTTTGCACCGATTCATCGGGCAATTCTAATTCTGGTAAAAACTCAGTCCCGAAGTCGAAAAAGATATGACTATCTTTATACGCTACTTCGATGACAGTCCCACCAATCGTTAAAATGCCGCTATGAAAGGTAATCGTTGTTTTATCCTTTGATACCATTCTTCGCAACCCCTCTAATAATTTCTTTTCTGAATACAAAGTAAATTAACAAAATTGGGATAACCGTTAAAGTTGCTGCGGCCATTTGTAAGTGAACATCACTTCCGGCTTCTGTCGTGAAGGCAGTAAGTCCGTTATTTAATAGACGTAATTCTTTCGTATTTGTAACCAATAATGGCCATAGGAATGAATTCCAGCTTTGGATGAATGTTAAAATCCCTACTGTTACCAATGCTGGTTTACACATTGGCACTAAAATGCGGCGGATGTATTCTAAATCACTCGCGCCATCAATTTTAGCGGCTTTGTAGAATGTACTTGGGATTCCTTTTAAGTATCCGTTCAAGTAGTAAATATAGAAGATACTTGTTAAGAACGGAATGATTAACGCTACATAAGTGTTTAATAACCCTAATCGAGCGATTGTTTGGTAGTTTGTAAAGATGATTGATTCGTAAGGAACCATTAATAGAGAAACTAAAATCATCATTACAATGTTTTTCCCTTTGAACTGTAAGCTTGTTACGGCAAAGGCTGCTAGTAATGAAGTAATCACTGTTGCCACTGTTGTAACTAGAGACACGAATAACGTGTTTGCGAAGAAACGTAAGAATGGCGCACGTGTAAATACTTCTAAGTAGTTACTAAATTGGAATGAACTTGGGATGAATGACGGTGGAATGCTTGTCGCTTCTGAGTATGTCATTAATCCAGTCATAATCATGTATATAAATGGAAATATTGTAATCAACGCTAAGAAAATTAAAAGCGTAATTGAAAAGACGTTAAATACTTTTTTCATCTTCTTATCCCTCCGCCTTTCTCAAGAATTTGTTTTGGAGGAATGTTGCAAAAAGAATGATTGCAAACAAGATTACAGTTGCTGCCATGGCAACCCCTGGTCTTCCTGCCACATGGAACTTGTCGTAAATATAGAACACAGCTGTTGTTGCTGAGTTTGCTGGACCAGCAGTTCCGCCAAATAATGCGTACACTTGTGTATACACTTTGAATGCCCCAATTAAGTTAACCGTTGAAAGGAAGGCAATTGTTGGCACTAATTGCGGGAATGTAATACGCCAGAAGATTTCACGGTCTGTCGCACCAAACATTTTCGCAATTTTGAAGTGCTCAGGATCAATATTACGTAATCCTGCTAAGAGGATGATGATATTGAACGCTAAACTTGACCAAACCCCAAAGATAATCAGTGTTGGCATACTCATGTTTACGTTATCCAACCAGTTCACGGCTGGAATACCAATCAATCCAAGGAAGAAGTTGATAATTCCGTAGTCCCCATTGAAGAAGTAACGGAACACAATCCCGATAGCGATGGTACTTGTAACGTAAGGCATGAAGAAGATTGTTTCGAAGAAGCTTTTATGTTTAATCTTCTCGAAAATAATCCATGCAACGATAATTGAGATTAATAACGCTACTGGCACTACTGCGAATGCATATATTGCTGTGTTGAGTAACGCTTTATGGAATACAGGGTCCGAAATTACTTTTTGATAGTTGTCTATACCAGTGTATTGTAATTTTAATAGTGACCCTTTTTGGAAACTCATCCAGAATGAACGAAGTAATGGATAAATGTTAAAGAGAAGAATCACTCCTAAAGATGGGAGAAGGAATAACCAAGCTTTAGGTTGGTTCTCTGGATTATATTTTCTCATTAGTAAACACGCACTCCATCTTTATCAAATAAGAAGATTTTGTGATTTAGTAATGTGAATGAAAGTGTGTCTCCTTCTTCAATCTTATGTTCCACACTTACAATTGATTTCAAGAATTGTTCGCCTAATGGGAAGTGAAGAATACGTTCACGTCCGATTAGCTCTACGCCACTAACGGTTGTTGAGAATAGCCCTTGTTCACCTTCAGCTGCTGGAACTACGTCTTCAGGACGCATTCCTAAGTAGTAGTGACCATCTGCTAATTCTTTGCGTTTGCGGTCTTGTGATAATTCAGAAGTTGGGATGTTAAATGAAGGGTGAGTAATCACACCGTCTTTAATTTCTACTTCTGTAATGTTGATAATTGGGTTACCGATGAATTTTGCAACGAACAAGTTACTTGGTTCAAGGTATAAGTTTTGTGGGTCATCATGTTGTTGAATGTACCCTTCGTTTAAAAGAATGATTTTATCTGAGATGGATAAAGCTTCTTCTTGGTCGTGCGTTACGAAGATTGTTGTGATTCCTACTTCTTTTACAAGACGACGGATTTCTTCACGGATTTTCAAACGTAAACGAGCGTCCAAGTTACTTAATGGCTCATCTAGTAAGAGCACTTCAGGCTTTTGAACAAGCGCACGAGTGATTGCCACACGTTGTTGTTGTCCCCCTGATAGCGTACCAGGTTTTTTGCCTGCTAACTCTTCGATATTTGTTAATTGCATATATTCTTCTGCAACTTTTTGAGCTTCTTCTTTAGAAACTTTATTTTTACCAACTGTTAGCGGGAACATAACGTTCTCTAACACTGTCATATGCGGATATAACGCATAGTTTTGGAATACGAATCCGATATTACGGTCTTTAGGTTCTGTCGTAATAACGGATTGTCCTTTAAATTGGATGTCTCCTCCTGTTGGTGTTAATAATCCTGCGATTAAGTTTAAAATTGTTGATTTCCCGCAACCACTAGGTCCTAGTAAACATACTAAGTCCCCTTGTTCAATTGAGAAATTTACTGACTTTAATGCTTCAAAGCCGTTATCGAATACTTTGTTTAAGTCAATAACATCGATCATGACGAATCCTCCAGTTTCTTTTACTTGAATACATACTATTCTACCATGTTTTTTATCTTCTGAAAACTGAAAAACTAAAATTTATGAAAGCTTTTTATTGTAGACAGTTATCCCATTTTCGAGCACAAAAAAAGAACGAGAAGTCCTCGTTCTTTTTAATACTTTTCGAACTTATACAAACCCTTTTAGAGTGCGGTTTTGCACGCCAAAATTTCATGATTTGTGAACAAAATCCGATTATCGTTTAATAATGCGATAGTAACTACGTGAAGTGATTTGGTACACGATGAGATAAACCACAACGAAAATTGCTCCAATCACGAGTGTCGCGTTTAATGTGACGCTACCATCAACCCCGAAAAGTTCGATAATCTTACGATACATCTTGAAGGCGAACGCGGTATGGATAAACGCTGTAACAAGCGGTAAGAAGAATACAATCAACACTTGACGGTTGATGGATTTCTTAATCGTCTTTTGATCGATACCAAGTTTTTGTAAAATCACAAAGCGGTCTCTATCTTCATATCCTTCAGAAATTTGTTTGTAGTAAATGACAAGTACTGCGCCGATAAAGAATGCGATAGAAAGAAGGACCCCTATAAAGAGTAAACTTCCGATAAATCCGTATAGGTCTTTAGCTACATCCTCTCTACTTCCAATCATCAGGTTGCCCTCATCGTTAGCTCCAAGCGTATTCACGTAAGCTTGAAACTCTTCCGCTTTAGCCGATGTATCTGTCGATGTATTCCACAAAGCATAATACACCCCACGACCAAGTTCAGTGTCTATCATCTTTGTCGGATCTTTTACAACAGCAACATAAATATTGTCCGCAACATATGGTAATTGTGGTAATTTCTCTTTAAAGTCGCCAGCGTCCGTCAACTCTTTGACTTGAAGCGTCCACCCTTCGTTCACACGGATAGCAGAAACGGTTTTGTTCTCTCCTTTAACAAGCCCAAGAATGGCTTCGTTGTCACTTAGTTGATAATTCGTTCCAAAGATGCGATTGTAATCATCCGCAGAAATAAAAGTAATGAACGCAGCTGGGCTATCCCCTGGTTCCACTCCCTCGATGTCCAACCCATCTTCCATAGCCTTTCCAGCACGAAGAACGCTGAGATAATTCATTTCATTCGAAACGGTCCCTTTCGATTGCGCCTTCAATTCACTTACTTGCTGCGAAAGTTGGCTGATTGTAGAGGCATCTTCGATCAATGCCGTTGCCGAATAATCTGTTGGATAGCTTCTATTCAACAAATCTGCTGTCCCCGTTTGCAATGCGACCGTTGTGGCTAATGTGACCAGTACCATTGTTGATAAAATACAAATACTTGCAAGTCCGGCAGCATTTTTACGCATTCGGAATTTTAAATTGGAAATCGAAATAAAGTTCGTTGGTTGATAAAAGAGTTTTTTATTCTTCTGTAAAAGGGTTAACAACGCAATCGATCCTGCATCAAATAAAATATACGTTGCTAAAATTACTAAAAGAACGGCTACGAAGAAGAAGTATAACGCTGAAACAGGCGATTTAATGGTTTGCGACATATAATACGCTCCCCCGAGTAATCCTGCTCCAATCAGTGCACGAAGAAGGATAAAACGTCCCTTCGTCTCTCCTTTTTTCTTCTCTGAAAGCATTTCTAACGGACGGCTCATGTACATCTTTGTCGCATTTAAGAAGAAGACAACTCCGAAAATAAACGCCATTGAAATCAGTACAAAACCAACACTACCTAGTTGTAGCGAATACTCAATCCCTATTGGAATTTGAACAAACTTCAACAATACTGCAAACGAAAAACGGTGAAACACGATTCCAAGTAGAACCCCTAACCCCACGCTCACAATTGAAAATAGAAGCAATTCGACAAAGCTTAATAATTGAATGTTTTTTCGGTCAAGCCCCAAGATGCTATATAGACCATATTCTTTCGAACGATTTTTCGTCACGAAGGCATTCGCATAAAGAATCGTTAAGAGTGCCACGAGCTGCACTACGATGACCCCAAAACCCAATGTTTGTGCTATTGACGAACCGCCACGAAGAGTAGCAAGTTCAGGCATCGCAGATAAGGCGTGCGTGATATAGAGAATCATCGTCACCATAATGGTCGTCATTGCATACGGCAAATATAACGAATGATTCTTTTTTAGATTCGATGTTGCCATCGAAAAAATGAGTTTAAACATGGATTTCACCTCTATTTGCCATCGCAGTTAATGTTTCTGAAATCAACTCGAACATTTGTTGATCACTTCTTCCTTCACGGTACAATTGATTATAAATCAAGCCGTCTTTAATGAAAAGAACCCTTTTTGCACGACTTGCGGCAACCGTACTATGCGTTACCATTAAAATCGTTTGTCCGTTTTCATTGATTTTATCAAATAAGTCTAATGTATTGCTTGCTGATTTTGAATCAAGCGCCCCTGTTGGTTCATCGGCTAAGAGTAAGCTTGGGTCTGTAATCATCGCACGACCAATCGCCACACGTTGTTGTTGACCGCCTGATAATTCATAAGGATATTTCTTTAGTAAGTCTTTAATTCCTAGCATTTGCGCAATTGGTTCGGCCTTTTGCTTCATTTCTGAAATTGGACGACGAGCCAACACGAGCGGCAACACCATATTATCATAGACCGATAAGGTTTCTAATAAGTTGAAGTCTTGGAAGACAAAGCCTAAGTGGTCACGGCGGAATTCTGTAAGAACTTTAGCAGAGATATTTTGAATATTTTCTCCGTTTAAAAAGACGGAACCAGAAGTTGGACGGTCGAGCGTTGCTAAAATATTTAATAGCGTTGTTTTCCCTGAACCCGATTCCCCCATCACGGCTACGTATTCGCCTTCTTCAACAGAGAAGCTGATGTCTTTTAGCGCCGTCACTTCAGCAGCTCCAAAGCGTGTTTGATATTTCTTTTGTAAATGTTGTACATCTAATAATGTCATTGTTTTCACCCTTTACTTTTATTTGTTGAACTTAGTATAGCCCACTCATAAAGGGAAATCATGACACTATCCTATCATTTTATCCCCGTTTCTTACATTTTTGTCACTTTGGAAAAAAACACAAAAAAAGAGGCTTCTCATGAAAACCTCTTTTGGATTTGTAGTTGATTAGCGTTTAATAATGCGATAGTAACTACGTGAAGTGATTTGGTACACGATGAGATAAACCACAACGAAAATTGCTCCAATCACGAGTGTCGCGTTTAATGTGACGCTACCATCAACCCCGAAAAGTTCGATAATCTTACGATACATCTTGAAGGCGAACGCGGTATGGATAAACGCTGTAACAAGCGGTAAGAAGAATACAATCAACACTTGACGGTTGATGGATTTCTTAATCGTCTTTTGATCGATACCAAGTTTTTGTAAAATCACAAAGCGGTCACGATCTTCGTATCCTTCAGAAATTTGTTTGTAGTAAATGACAAGCACGGCACCGATGAAGAATGCGATTGAAAGAAGTGCACCCACTAAGAGCAAGCTTCCCATGAAGGCATATAATGTTTTAGCCTCTTCATGCTTACTGTGCAATGACATGTTATCTATTTTGGCTTGTTCCTTCACTTTCTTATACGCAGCCCATTCTTCGTCACGTAAATCAAACGGCGTAGTTGTATTCCAAGTAAAGTAATACATCGCTTGACCTGCAACTGGGTTTACGTAAAGCATCGGATCTTTTACAATCGCCACATACTGATTATCCGCTACATATGGTAATTGCGGCATCATTTTCGCATATGGAGTGGCATCAATCATTTCTTTGACTGTAATCGTTGCATTAAACACAACCGAATACGTCTTCACTTCTGAAATTTGTTTGACGTCTCCTTTAATATGGCCGACAATCATTTCCTTCTCATCAACGGTGTAGTTCGTCCCAAACATCTTATTATATTGGTCTACAGAAACAATGGTGAACATCGCTGCAGGACTATCTCCTGAATTCACGTTCGCAAGGTCGAACCCATTCTCAGTACGTTGCCCGAAACGAAGCACGTTAAGGAATGACTTCTCGTCTTTCACTTGTCCTTTCGTTTGTTCCTTAATCTTTTGAACGATAGAAGGATATTTGTCCGTATCATTGTCTACTACAAAGTATGCCACTGCAGAGTAGTCTGTTGGGTAATTGCGATCAAGCGTTGCCGTTGTTCCTCGTTGTAGAGCTACGGTTGTCGCCATTGTAACAAGTACCATTGTAGAAAGGATACACACGCTGGCAAGTCCGGCAGCATTTTTACGCATACGGAATTGTAAGTTTGAAATCGAAATAAAGTTTGTTGGTTGATAGAACAACTTCTTATTCTTTTGTAAGATGGATAGAAGCGCAATCGAACCAGCGTCGAATAAAATGTAAGTCGCAATGACTACTAATAATACTGCTAAGAAGAAGTATAAGAGAGCTTTAACAGGTGACTCGATGGATTGCGACATATAGTATGCATACCCAAGAATCCCTAGACCGATGATGGCACGAACGGTAACAGCGCGGCCCTTCTTCTCCCCTTTTTTCTTCTCTTTTAATAATTCAAGCGGACGGCTCATATAAATCTTCGTTGCATTAATAAAGAACACAAGAGTGAAGATGGCAGCCATCGTTAATAGAACAGCAATAATACTTCCGAATTGGAACGAATAGTGAATACCGACATCGTATTGAATGAGTTTCAATAGAAGTGCAAACGATGCCGCATGGAAAATCACACCGAGGATTAATCCTGCACCAATGCTGAAAGCAGCAAAGACAAATAACTCGATGAAGCTGAGCATTTGAATATTCTTACGGTCAAGACCGAGAATCCCGTATAAACCGAATTCTTTCGCACGGTTTTTCATCACGAAGGCATTCGCGTAAAGCACGACCACAAGTGATACAACTTGAACGATGATGAACCCAAAGTTAAGCGTCGTGGCCATCGCTGACCCACCTTCTAGATGAGCGAACTCCGGCGTTGCAGCCAGTGCATTCGTTACATACAGAACCACTGTCACCATCACTGTTGCGAGTGCAAATGGCACATAGAGAGCACGGTTCTTACGTAAGTTCGTAATCGCCATGGAACGCAGTAGATTAAACATGTTCCTCACCTCTGTTTGCCATCGCAGTTAATGTTTCTGAGATTAATTCAAACATTTGTTGATCCGTTCTTCCTTCACGGTACAATTGGTTGTAAATTAAACCGTCTTTAATGAAAAGAACGCGTTTGGCACGACTTGCGGCAACCGTACTGTGCGTTACCATTAAAATCGTTTGTCCGTTTTGATTGATTTTGTCGAATAAATCTAATGTATTGCTTGCTGATTTTGAGTCCAATGCTCCTGTAGGTTCATCGGCTAAGAGTAAGCTTGGGTCTGTAATCATCGCACGACCGATTGCCACACGTTGTTGTTGCCCACCTGATAATTCATATGGGTATTTCTTCAATAAGTCCTCAATGCCTAACATTTCAGCGATTGGTTGAACTTTCTTTTCCATTTCGTCGATTGGACGACGTGCTAACACAAGTGGCAATACCATATTGTCATACACGGATAATGTTTCTAATAAATTGAAATCTTGGAATACGAACCCTAAGTGGTCACGACGGAATTCCGTTAATACCTTATCAGAAATCTTTTGGATGTCTTCTCCGTTTAGAAGCACGGTTCCATCTGTTGGACGGTCTAGTGTCGCTAAAATATTTAATAGCGTTGTTTTACCAGAACCAGATTCCCCCATGACTGCCACATATTCGCCTTCTTCTACTGTGAAGTTAATATCTTTTAACGCAGTCACTTCAGCGGCTCCAAAACGTGTTTGATAAACTTTTTGTACGTGTTGTACATCTAATAATGTCATTGTTGTCACCCTTCATTTGTTAATAGATACTCATAGTATACCCTAAATGATAAAAAATTACATCGTATTCTATAATCTTTCCAATCTAGCCTCATTTTTCACGTAAAAAAATGATTTAAACGGCTCATTCCAAAGCAGATTTAAGCAAAACCCGAACAATGTGTTATTTTACATCTATTTTTGGTTATAAAAATCATGAATAACGAACTATAAATAAATATTATAACCAAAAGTCTGTTTGTAAGATTGACTTTTCACAAACTATCCATTATCCTATCTATATAACATTTTGAAACGCAATGAAAAGAAGAGTAAAAAATAAACCTTTATAGAGAGCTTACGGACGGTGCAAGTAAGCAAGTCGTTATTTTTGAACATGATCTTTGAGCAGATTGTCCGAATTTTTAAGACAATCCGGGTATCCCCGTTATCAATTATCCGTAACTACTACGGGAAGGTCTTCCCTTGAAGATGAAAAAAGGTGGTACCACGACTGCAACTCGTCCTTTTAGCAAGAGCTAGAAGTGCGGGCTTTTTTATTTTCGTTTCATTCAAACTAACTGAGGAGGAAATCACATGGCTGAAGTAGAAAGCTTTACATTAGACCACAATAAGGTTATTGCACCTTACGTTCGTCTCATCGCAAACGAACATGGTAAGAAAGGAGACGTCATCTCTAACTTTGACATCCGCTTCTTACAACCAAATAAACAAGAAATGCCAACAGGTGTCGTTCATACATTCGAACACTTATTAGCAGACTTACTCCGCGACCGCTTGGAAGGAATCATCGACATCTCTCCATTTGGATGCCGTACAGGTTTCCATTTAATCCTTTGGGAAGAACGTTCTCCTGAAGATATCGCACGCGCATTAAAATCAACACTTGAAGAAATCGTAAATAACATTCAATTCGAAGATATCCAAGGCGTCTCTGCCGTACAATGCGGAAACTACCGTGACCATTCATTATTTGGTGCGAAAGAATACGCCAAACAAGTCTTAGAACAAGGCATCAGCATTGATCCATTCGTTCGCAACGTTATTTAAACAATCATTATTCAGTAAGAAACAGTAGACACCTAGACTGGAGGAAACCCCTATATGAAATTAAAAACGATCGCTAAATCACTCATCGCCCTATCAGCAGCATTTGTCTTAGGCGCTTGCGGCAACAACGCTTCAAGTTCACAAAGCTCACAAAGTTCTCAAAGTTCCGGAAACTCTGAAACAGAACTTAAAACGGTCAAAATCGCTTCTGTCGGCTCTGACGCAGACATCTGGAGACACATCGCTGAGTCTGAACAAGCGAAAAAAGCAGGCCTAAAAATCGAAGTACAAGAACTTAACGGCGGCGTGCCATTGAACGAAAGTGTGGCAGACGGGACTATGGATGCCAACGCCTTCCAATCTATCGGCTACTTAAAAGGATTTAACGAAGCCAACGGAAACAAACTTGTTCCAATCGGTACGACGTATATTGAACCAATGGGGCTTTACTCTAAAAAGGTTAAATCACTAAACGACCTACCAAACGGTGCAAAAGTGGCATTACCAGATAACCCATATAACACGACTCGTGCGCTACGCTTATTAGAAAGTGCTGGTTTAATCAAATTGTCAAGCGACTTCAAAGACGGCACTGGTACTCCAAGCGACATCGTAGAAAACAAGAAAAACCTTGAATTCCTACTCATCGATGACACTACAAGTATACGTGTATTAGACGACACTGATTTAATCGCTATCGGAAATACCATCGCCCTTGAAGGTGGGTTAAACGTATTAAATGACTCCCTTTTCTATGAAAAAGCAGACGAATCTACGATTACTAGCATCAACGTAATTGCTGTAAAAGCAGAAAATGCCGATAAAGAAGAATACAAAAAATTAGTGGACTTATACCACGACCCAGAAATCCAAAAATACATTTCTGACCAGTTCGCAGGAACAAAAGTGCAAGTGCAGAAACCTATCTCTGAAGTGTGGGGTAAATAATTCATGAAGATTGCTATCGTTGCAGCGATGAAGGAAGAGTTGCATCCATTCGAGGCTCATTTCGCACCCGGAAAAGTGGTCTTTGAAAAAGGCCCTATCCGACTCTTAGAAGTACACGAGAACTTATACCTTGTACAATCAGGTATCGGAAAAGCCAATGCCGCTGCCGCTGCTGCATGGTTATGCGACAAAATTCATCCTGACCTCATTATTAATACCGGGACAACAGGAAGCTTTAACCCAGCATTCGACTTGGCCGATGTCATCGTTTCTACCAAATTCGCCTATAGCGACGTGGATGCGACTGGATTCGACTATGCTTGGGGACAAGTCCCTCAAATGCCAGCCGATTATCCTGTAGATGCTTATCTACACGGAAAAATTGTCGAACTACTCCGCGAAAAAGTAAGTGGATTTAATATCCAAACTGGCTTTATCGCAACAAGTGACTCGTTTATGAGTTCTGTCGATGCCGTCACTACGATTCGCGAAAAATTACCAGACATCGTCGCTAGCGATATGGAAGCTGCTCCCATTGCACAAGTGGCTAGCTTCTATAATGTGCCCGTACTAAACGTGCGTGCTGTGAGCGACCACGTAGGCGGAGATGCTCCTGACACCTTCGAAGAAACACTCGAAAAAGCATCTCAAAACGCATTCGAAGCAGTGCGTATTATTGTTGAACATTTCCTATAAATCTCCCTAGATTTACGCAAACGCTAAACACAAAAGGAGCGAGGCTTGTCGCCTACGCTCCTTTTTGGGTGTTTTCTTCTTACTATAAATTGATGCAAAATAGAGATTGAAAATTACCCCCTCATAAAAAGAACAAAAAAAGAATCAGTTGGTTGTAAAAATGGGAGACTCGAGCCGGTGCCCCACTAGTACTCTTTCAATACCAAACTGATTCTTTAAATTGTTCTTTTATATTACTGTATTATTTTACTTTCAAAATGTCTTCTTTTGCATGAATAAGCTCTGTAATCAACTTACAGTAAGGAGTTGGAATGCCGTATTCTTCCCCTTTTCTAGCAATAAATCCATTCAAGAAATCCACTTCAGTAAAGCGGTGGTTTTGAATTAAATCTTGGTGCATTGAAGGATAATGTCCACGAACTTTATTAGAAGCTGTATACACATAATCTTTCATCGCCACTGGGTCTAGATGCACGCCTTCTTTTTCCGCAACGGCTACAAATTCGCTAATCACTTGCGTAATAATCGCTTCTGCCGTTGACGTATCGAACACTTCCCCGATATTGGCATCTAAAATCGCACAAGTTGCGTTCATCGTACCGTTCACGCACGCCTTACGCCATGTTGAGAAATGAACGTCTTCGCTGTAGCTTGCGTTCAAGCCTGCTTTGTCCATGACTTCTACTAATTCTTTAGCAATCGCTACACCACTTGGGTCTGCCGCTTGCATTTCGACCGTACCCGTTCCGCCAAGACGCGCTACCCCTGGTTCGATAAGACCCGCCGTCCAAATCGTTACCCCCATAATAATGTTTTTACGAGGAACATATTTCGCCATTGTATCTTCATGCCCTAAGCCGTTTAACAGACAAAGCACTTTCGTATCTTCGTGGATAATCGGTTTAATCTTTTCGAGCATTTCGCCTAATTTCATAGACTTTGTAAATGCAATCACCACATCTACTTCTTCAGTGGCTTCTTCTGGGCGAATAATCTTGATGTCGATTGTATCTGTATTTTCTCCATCAACGACTTTCAATCCATTCTTTTGAATCGCTTCGATGTGCGCTGGCCATTCGTCGATCAGCGTCACCTCTTGCCCTGTTTTTGTTAACATGTACCCGAAACGGCACCCCATTGCTCCTGCTCCTGCAATTGCGATTTTCATATTGACTCTCCTTTTCCTTAGACTGTTAATTTATAATCTTCTGGTTGAATCCATTTTAACACTTTTTCAAACAAATGAACGAACACGATGTTTAAAGCAATTGGCGCAACCACGAAAATAAGCGTCACAATAATGATATTCATCGCACTCCAGCCGCCCTCTGCTAAGTTCAACGCATTGATGGGCCCTACTAATCCACTGAAACCAAACCCTGCACTTTGAGGCGTTCCTTGGATGTTAAATAAAGCCGCTAACACACCAAGTACAGCAGATGTACACATCATTGGTAATAAGATTTTTGGTTTTGCTATGACATTGGCCATGGACATTTTTGGCGAACCGATGAAATGCGCAATCGCAGTTCCTTTTGGATTCACTTTCCACCCAGCAATCGCAAGACCAAACCCAGCTGCACAAATTCCAAGGTTAGCCGCCCCTGAACCGACACCGCTAAGGCTAATCGCAACGGCAATCCCTACTGTTGTAAACGGAGAAACGATTAACATACAGAAAATAACGGCTAATAATAAACACATAATGACTGGTTGTAATGTTAATAACGTTCCGATTCCTTGTCCTAATAACGTTGTTAAAGTTTTGA
The DNA here is from genome assembly GCA_963540995.1 of uncultured Streptococcus sp. GTDB lineage: Bacteria > Bacillota > Bacilli > Lactobacillales > Aerococcaceae > Granulicatella. Next base: position 11,198 of record CAUTST010000014.1, on the reverse strand, counting down.
TGTACGGTAACGCCAGATGCCCCGCCCCACCAACAACGACTAATAACACTGTTGGAATCACGATAATAGAGTATGCTTTTGCTTTATTCCCAATCCATAAAATGACAGCTGCTCCTAATGCTGCAGTCAGTCCCATTGTAATGATGTCCCCAGAACCGTTAAAGATAATTCCTTTCACGTCAGGATTAAAAGTTGCGACACCGCCAGCAAATAAGACTGCTAGTGCCAGTGCTCCTGTTTGAATTGGAGTGAATTTGAAGAATTGGCCGACCATCAATCCAATAATTGCCCCCATTAATGTATTGGCCACTTGTGTTGCTTGGATAATCAATTGGCCTTGTGGGAATACTGGAAGAAGAGCCTTCACTAATTCACCTAGTAATGCTCCTGGGATAAGTGTAACGACAACGCCTAATGCAAGTGCGTTAAGGACGTTCATCGTGAACTCTTTCCCACTGTATCTCTTTTGTTCCATAAATCTTCCACCTTTCATAAGATTGGCTTTATTATACCATACCACCTCGCTTCTATTGTGATGTTTTTGGTAAAAATGCAGATAAAATAAAAAGCCTTCGGTTGATTGGAGTTCTTCATAATGGCTGTAATAGCTGTACCGGCATGAGCCAGAGTCTCATTGCCTATTAAGCTTCAAACTGACTCTACAAAATAAATTTTTTAGAGTCAGTAATTCACATTAATCACACTCGCTATTACTGCCATTATAGACTCCAATCCCCTCCGGCTTTTTATCTGCCATTTTACTTAAAAATAGAATACTGCTGCAAAAGGTATTAAAGCCAAGCTTATAAAAGCTTCGTTATGGTGGGATGAGTTCCAGATAATGTGTGCTTCTAATGGCTTACTGATAAGGCGGGGTTACTCTTAGGAACTTTGCATTGATGAAATTATCATATATGGTAATTATCATATATGATAATTTTCAATTTTTGGGCAAAAGAAAAAGGCCGGACAAATTGTCCAGCCATGGAGTCTTTAGAATTATAATCCTGGTGCTTCGTTGATTGTTGCTGTAAGCATCCAAACTAATTTTTCTAATGCGCCTTTTGCACCGATGAAGATATCTTGTGTAACATCGTCGCCTTCTTCACCAGATACTTCAATACCTTTTTGATAAAGGTCGATTAAGTAACGGTACCCTACTAATAAATGACGGATGCGGTCTTCCATGCTTTCACCGAATTTTCCAGGAGCATCTGCAATCTTAGTATTGTCAGCAAATTCACGTAATGTTGAATAAGGAGCTCCACCTAATGTGATTAAACGTTCTGAAACTTCATCTAATTGAGCGTCTAACATTTCCATGTGTTGATCCATTAATGGGTGCATTGTCATGAAAGTAGCTCCTCGCATGTACCAGTGAGCTTGGTGTACGATTACTGATTGTTGACTTAAATCAGCCACTAATTGATTTAAAATTTGTTTTGTTTGTTCTTTTGACATATCCATTACCTCTTTCTTATTTAGAATAATTCTAATCTATATTTAAAGTATAGTCCTTTCTAAGTAGTAAGTCAACAGATAAATACAAAAAAGTGCAGGGAAATTTCCCTGCACATTCATCATTATTTTTTCGCTAAATCGGTGATGTAGTCGAAGAAGGCATCGCGGTCGACATGGTAGACTAGGTCGACTGGACGGCCATTTTCGGCTTTGACGGTACGGCCACGGCTTGCACCAGCCACGATGACGTCACTATTTACCACCGAACGTTTCACAAGGTCTTCTTTTCCAAATGAAGCGGTCGTTAATACGTCCCATAGGAAATAAGTAGAATTCGTTACGTAGTGAGTGAGTGGTGGAACGATGGCGTAACATTGACCTAAGAAGTCAACGCCTTCGATAGCACGTTCTTTTGCCCAACGGTCGCGGACATCAAGAGATAATGGCACCATGTTTGTACTTTCAAGCGCCACTAATTCGATTTGGATGCCGGATTCCCAAACGCGTTTTGCCGCAAATGGATCCCAGTATACGTTCCACTCTGCAGTTCCGTCGTGTTCAGGGTCTTCCACGTTCCCCATATCAAGGAATGTTCCACCCATCCAGTAAAGTTTACCGATGTTTTCTTCGATGGTTGGGTCTTGGTCTAACGCACGTGCTAAGTCTGTTAATGGTCCTACGAATACAAGGTCCACTTTTTCATCCGATTCTTTTAAGGCACGGATTAAATCTTCGTGCGCTTTTAATGGTGAGTCTTGCACCGTGATTGGTTTATGTTCGTTCAAGATTGGAAGTGCGTCTACTGTGAAGGCATGCATTCTCCACTCTTTCGGGAATGGGTTCACAGGGCGTGAGTCTGAAGAAGCGACTTTCAATTGTTTGTCTTTTTCAGAACCGAACTTATGAATAATCTTCTTGCTGGCTTCCACCGCTGGTAATAAATAGCAGTCCGCTTCGATAACACCGACCCCTACTAATTCCACGTCTTCCATTTTTAATAGTAAGTATAATGATACTAAATCATCTACGCCACCATCGTGGTTTAAATAAACTTTACGCATTTATGAGTTGCTCTCCTTTAAAATGGTTTTCTTGCACCCTTTATTATACCTAAAAACGAACGATAAAGAAACTATTTAACATAACGTTTGGTTTTGTTTTTTAGTGCATTCTCTAAACGATTATGGTACACTATTTCTAATCATTTTTTAATGTAAGGGTGTGAATCAATGAAAAAGAAATTATTAGACATTATTATTATAGGATTTGCCCTGTTCGCCATCTTCTTTGGTGCCGGAAACTTAATCTTCCCACCTTACCTCGGCGTAACAGCTGGAGAAAACTGGGGAATTGCAACCCTTGCATTTTTAATCAGCGATCCACTTTTATCGGTTGTTGCCGTGATGGTCGTTGCGACTCTTGGCGGCAGTGCACTGAACGTCGGGCGTAGAGTTCATCCCATTTTTGCGAGCGTCCTTGGTGCCATCTGCGTTCTCCTTATCGGGCCGATTTTTGCAGTTCCACGTACTGGGGCATTCACGCACGAAATCTTCGTACAATCGTATTTCCCAAACGCACCACAATGGATTACCTCACTCGTATTCTTCGGGATTGTCCTTTGGATTACGTATAACGAAAATTCAGTCATGGATGCCATTGGAAAATACTTAACACCGGTTCTCCTAATCATCCTCTTCTTGATTTTTGTCGGTGCCGTTCTTCAACCAAACGCGAGCTTTGCTGAAACAGATAGCACTGGACTTTTCGCACACGGATTTAAAGAAGGCTATCAAACCATGGACGTACTCGGAGCGCCCCTCTTAGCTGGAGTGGTCATGAAGGATATTGCGCGCCGTGGGTATTTAAACAAAAAAGATCAATTCAGAATGATGTTCGGCGTCGGAATCGTGGCATTTGTCTTACTCGCATTAGTATACTCAACCCTAGCATACAGCGGAGCCAGCATGAGCACTGTCATCGATCCAACTACGCAACGTACCGCAATACTGGCAACCATCGTGAAGACCTTACTCGGATCATGGGGGCAACTCGCGATGGGCCTAGCTGTCTGCTTCGCTTGCCTCACAACTGCGATTGGACTAACAAGCACTTGTGGACAGTATTTCGAAGAAGTATCTAAAGGAAAAATCCCTTACAAGAAAGCGATCCTGGTCACTGTGGCAGTCGAATTCATCATCTCACTAGTCGGGGTGGATTCACTCATCAACTTAGCTGTTCCAGTGTTGACATTCATCTTCCCGATTATGATTGCTTTGATTCTCTTCTCGGCCTTCGACCAATACATCCCATACGATTGGACGTATCTTGGAGCCGTCATCGGTGCCGGAATCGTCGGCCTCGTACAAGGAATCAACACCCTTTCACAACTGTTAGGCGGAAACCTACTAGGAGACCTAGCCACATGGATTGGCACCTTCCCACTAGCCACATACGGCCTCGAGTGGATTGTCCCAACATTCGTAGGCGCTATTATCTTCACTATCCTAGCTGCCATCCTAAAACCAAAACAACTCGAATTCGAATAAAAAACGGAGCCTCCCAGCTCCGTTTTTTATTGCACTCTCCCTCTTACCAAAAGGATGGTTGTATATGTCAACTTAATTGGGATAGGGGAATAATCATGCGCACCACTCAGTCTGTGAAGCTTTGCGAGTGACGAACGCCCCCTCCGCCCTTCTTTTTAAATAGGATGATTTGTATCTGTCTCCTTGATTGGGATACGGAAATTATCATATGCAGCACCCCAAGACTGAGTAGCTTTGCGGGTGACGAACGGAAAAACTTGCGGATCAATCATAGTAGTTGTACGGAAAAGCAACCAATGCGAAATAGAGCCACAAGGCAATTAATTGCCCTGTGGCTCTTTGAGGCTTGGTAGGATTGAGACCTAGGCTCAATCCGGTGCCCGACTAACGACTATGATTGAAATATCCGCAAGGATTTTTGACGTTCGTCACAAAAGCAAAGCTTTTCATTACTCCACAGACTTGAGAGCTTCTAGCATATCGACATGTTTCAGTCTACGATTCACAAAGATTCCTAAAACCGTTAATATCACTACAACCACAAGAGCAGGAACTGCATAAATCATCCAACCAATTGCAGGATTAAACATCACCGTATCTGGTGGAATAATCAACAGCATATACTCATGCAACATTGCTCCTACGCCAAATCCAGCTAGGATTCCGATTAAGGATAGATAAATCGTTTCACGATAAATGTACATCGTCACTTCTTTATTATAGAAGCCAAGAACTTTAATCGTAGATAACTCGCGAATTCGTTCAGAAACATTAATATTCGTCAAGTTATAAAGCACTACAATCGCAAGTAATACGGACGCTCCGACAAGAACTCCCATGACTTTATTTAACGATTCCACGATCGTTTCGACTTGTGCTTTTAGCGTTGAGTTTTGAACCACACCTTTTACTCCATCTAACTTCATAAATTCAGAAGCCATTTGAGCGGTGCTCTCTCTCGATTGATCCTTCAACAAGATGAGATGAGCATTATCTGTTGAAACTTTACCAAAAGCTTTTTCATAGGTTTCTTCATTTAAAATCATAAAATGACTCATATACATTTCGGCGATTCCAGAAACGGTTACGGTCACTTCTTTACCTTCATCCGTACGAACTACAAAAGTATCTCCAACTTTTGTATTGGTAAGTTTTGCGATTTTTTCAGAAAGAATGACACCATCCGTCTCTAAAGAAAGAGGCTCTCCTGTCTTTCTATCCTTCAATTCCATATACTTAGAAAATTCATTTGCATCATTTGGATTTACTACCAACGTTGTAATTCCTTGTTCATCTTGTGCAGCTCCTGCAACTTTTGTCACTTTTTCATAGTGAATATCCATTGATTCACGAATGCGAGAATCTTCCAATAGTTGATTGATGTCCTTTTCTTCAGTTTCATCGGTGTGTTCTTTATCGGCAACAATCATGTCATATTTAATTAAATCAACAAATTGTCGATTATTTAAATCTGCAATAGAAGAGCGAACTCCGAGCCCTGCAAATAATAGTGCAATGGATCCACAAACACCAAATATTGTCATAAACATGCGTTGTTTATAACGGAAAATATTACGAGCTGTTACTTTTTGTGTGAAACTCATTTTATTCCAAATTGGTGTAATTCGTTCCAATAATATTTTTGAACCCGAAGTTGGAGGTTTTGGCAATAGTAATTGCGCTGGCTTTTCACTTAGTTCTTTACGGGCAGCAATATAAGCTGGAAGTACTGCCGAGATTAATCCAAGAATAACGGTTAATAAGGTAATCCAAGGATAAAAATGAAATTCGATTGGATCCAAAATGATTTTAGTACTGTACGTATTGTAGATAATATACGGTAGTAAGAGATGACCAGCTATCACACCAATCACTGTTCCAATCATACTTGTAGCAAAACCGTAAATCACAAATTTACGAATAATGTCTCGGTCTTGATATCCAAGAGCTTTAAACGTTCCTGCCTTAATTCTTTCTTCTTCCACAAAACGCGCCATCGTTACAAAGGTTACTAACGACGCAATGAAATATAATACTACTGGGAAAATATTCCCAACATTATTCACAATAGAGGTCACATTTTCATAAGTAATATAACCCTCAGAACCAGGTACTTCTCGACGCGTATATACATGGTACGTTGGAAGCGATAATTCATCAACCTTTTCTTGCGCTTCAACTAACTCTTTCTTTTTATCAGCAATTTCTGGGTCTGCTTTTGCTTTTGCTTCATCGTATTCTTTTTGTTTCTCTGCAAGTGTTTGTTTAGCCTCTTCTAATTCTTTTTCTTTATCCGCAATGGTTTGTTTTGCTGTTTCAAGTTTTGAAACTCCCTCTGCGTATTCTGCCGATTTTTCTTCGTACGTTGAAAGAGAATATTGATATTGTGCTAACCCTTCTTGATATTCGGCTTGTTTTTGAAGTAATAATGCTTCTGCTTGATTATAAGCATTCACGCCTTCATTATATTCAGCTTGCTTTTGTTCAAATAGCGCTTTGTTTTGCTCATATTGTGCTAAGCCTTCCGCATATTGTTGCTTTCCTGCCGTTAACTGCTGTTCTTTTTGTTCTAGTGCCGCTAACGTTTGACTCTTTACAGTTGCATCCGCAATCAATTCTGCTTGTTGTTTTGCGGCTGTTAGTTCAGCTTCTTTTTGTTCCAATGTTTGTTTTGTTGCATCCAGTTGTTGTTTCGCAGCCTCTAATTGTGCTTGGCTCTGTGTTAATTGCGTACTGGCTTGTGCAAGTTGTTGTTTCTTGTCATTTAGCGTTTGCCAACCCTCATCAATTTTTGCTTTGGCGTCAGCTAAACGAGCAGCTGCATTATCAAGTTGTTCTCGCCCAGACTCTAACTGCTCTTTTGCCGAATTCAAGGTTTCTTGGCCTTCTTCGGCTTGTTGTTTTGCCTCCGCTAATTGAGCATCGCCATCTTTAATTTTTTGATTTCCTTCTTCTAATTGATTAGATGCATCCGTTAATTTGTTTTCTGCATCCTGAATTTGTTGTTTTCCATCTTCAATCTTAGATTGTGACTCGTCTTTGATTTCATTTAATCTTTTCTCCGGAGCGCCTTCAAGCGATGATTGTAATTCTTGTTTCTTATCGTACACTTCATCGATATACTCTTGACTGAATGGATTTAAATCACTCAAGTCATTATAGTGAACACGAGCCACCATATATACATCCGAATCAAAGGTATCTTCTGTCACAACGGCATAGCCTTGTAACTCTCCTGAGCCAGCTGTGGATTGTCCCATAGTCACTCGAGATAAAATTTCCGAAGAGTTTACAAAACCTGTAATAATGTATTGATGATCTTTTAAGACTGTTTTTCCATTGACACCTTCTTTTTCATCCACGGAAATTGTATCCCCAATTTGATATTGCCCCTTATAAGCGGCACTCAACGCTATTTCTCCACGTTTTGTTGGTAAAGTTCCCTCTACAACATCATAGGTAGAAATGTCTTTAGGTTCTGAAAAGATACGAATGGCTATAGAAGTATCTTTCAACGCAACATCTTTTAAGAATCCATATTCAACGGAGTTCTCCCCTGAAGCAGACTCTAGTAATTGTTGATCTTCTTTAGAAAGACCATATTCTCCAATGACTGCGATATCAGCTGTATTATGATTTTTAAAAAAATTCTCCGCTGTTTGTTCCATATTCGGTGGAGTCACTTTTAACCCCACTAATGCAAATGCCCCTAACGCCATCAATGAGGCAATCGAGAACACTCTTCCTTTCGATTGTGAGAAAGATTCCCGTAAATCTTTCCAATATGTTTTTCCTAACATGCTACTTTCCCCTTAATATTCTAAATCTTCTATTTTTTGTGGATTTGGGTTACATTCAATGCTTTGAACACGTGCATCATGCATTCGAATCACCCGATCAGCAATTGGTGCTAACGCTCCATTATGGGTTACGATAATAACCGTTGCCCCTTTTACACGAGCCATATCTTGTAAGATTTTTAAAACTTGTTTCCCTGTTTTATAGTCTAATGCTCCTGTAGGTTCATCACACAATAAAATTTTAGGGTTCTTTGCAACTGCCCGAGCAATGGCCACACGTTGTTGTTCACCACCGGATAATTGCGCTGGGAAGTTATTAATACGATGACCTAGCCCCACTTCTTCAAGTGTAGTGGTTGGATCTAAAGCCTCTTTTACAATCTCAGAAGCTAATTCTACATTTTCCTTAGCCGTCAAATTAGAAACTAAATTATAAAATTGAAATACAAATCCTACATCTTCACGGCGATACATGGTTAATTGATGCGGAGTATAGTTTGATATATCTGTCCCATCAATAATCACCTGACCTTCATCATTGGTATCCATGCCCCCAAGAATATTTAAGACTGTGGATTTCCCTGCTCCTGAAGAGCCAAGAATGATGACAAGTTCTCCTTTTTCAATTTCAAAGTTAATATCATTATTTGCAACGATCTCAGTTTCTCCTGTTTTATATCGTTTATAACTATGTTTCATCTCAATATATGCCATTTTTATTCCCCTTTTCTGTATAAGAACATTGTTATTTGAACAACGTGTTGATTATTTTCGTTAAATACTATATAATGGAATTAATAAAAAAACAATACACAATATTCAACAAAGTGTTGATTTAAGAAAAGAGTTGAAAATATGACGATAAAAAAACGCAAGACAACAACAAAAGCGGATTTAAAAACCGCTCTTACCATCCTTCTCGAAAAAAAGGATTTCGAAGCCATTAGTGTCAGCGACATCACTAGAGAAGCTGGTGTTAATAGAGGTACTTTCTACCTACACTACATTGACAAATTTGATATGATGGATCAGCTCATCGATGAGATTTTACAAAATATTTTATTCCTATTAAGAGAAGGAAATCCTAGAACTAAGGAAGAGGTTTTCCCAGCTGTCGTTAAAATATTCGAGTATTTAAAAGAAGATTTCGCCTTTGTTCATGCGGTGACAAGAAATCGTTTTAACTACACTGTAAAACTTGTTCACGATTTTTTAATGGAATTAACGAAACAAATTGGCCCTGTAAAGCAAACAATCGAAGTGGAATATGCACTACCTGAAGACTACGCAACTGAAGTATTTAGTTATAGCAACAGCGCAATCTTCTTCCACTGGATTCAAAAAGGTGGCGTGGAAAGTCCAGAAGAAATTGCAAAAATCTTTTTAAGAGTAACCGAATAAAGGAGAACACTCATGCAAAGAAACATTATGAAAGACCCACTCTTCTTAAGCCAAAAATCAACGGTTGCCGATCCTATTGCTGATGCGCAAGTAGTGCGTGACCTACAAGATACGCTTCGTGCGAACCGCGACCGCTGTGTAGGAATGGCGGCGAATATGATTGGCGTGAAAAAGAACATTATTATAGTAGCGATTGGGCCGATGGATTTGGTGATGCTGAACCCGCGTATTACGAAAAAGCAGGGGCCATATGAAACGGAAGAAGGATGTCTTAGCCATGCGGGCACGAAGAAGACGACGCGCTATCAAACGATTGAAGTAGCCTACACCGACCCGAGCGGCAAGAAGCATACGGGAACGTTCACCGACTTCACGGCGCAAGTCATCCAACATGAGATCGATCATTTAGATGGGGTGCTCATATAAATACGCAACTTCAGTTGCGTTTCCTTCGAATCCTGACGGATTTCTTCATAGAAGCGATAATGGGGCACCGGCTTGAGCCTTTCGTCTCAAGCTCTACCAAGCTTCAAACTGACTCTACGGGTTTCACCCTAGAGTCAGTAATTCACATTGGTTGCTATCCCCCATTACTGCTTCTATAGAATCCGTCCGATTCTTCGGAAACGCAAACTTCCGTAATCGTATTTTTATGGAGCTTCTAAATGGACGAGAATGTGGACTTGTGCTGGGAAGGCGGGAACTGCTTCCTGTCACGGGTGGTGTGGCCTCCTTCTTCGTTTCGTACAAAAGAAAAAAAGTAAGAGAAAAGGGTTGACACTGACGTAACGGTATAGGTTACACTTTCTAGTGTTAGGAGTTGAGTTTATGTATTTAATCAAGCAAGTAAGTGAAATCAGTGGTGTATCGGTTCGCACTTTACATCACTATGACGAAATTGGATTGCTTTCCCCGAAGAAACAGGAAAATGGATATCGCTACTACAGTGACGAGGAGCTTTCCCAATTACAGACGATTCTCTACTATAAATATTTGGGATTTTCGCTAAAAGAAATCAAGTCCCTGATGAAGCAAAACGAGGATGATCTGTTGCCCCACTTAAAACATCAGTTGGATTTAATGCAGAAAGAAAAAGACCGTCTTCTAACATTAATCGACACATTAGAAAAGACGATTGCGTCTACGGAAAGGAAAATGACGATGACAACCGAAGAAAAATTCAAAGGGTTCACCTTCAAGGATAACGAGAAATATAAACAGGCTGCGACCGAAAAATACGGCAAAACCGTGATGAATGAGGCTGCAGAAAGACAAAAAGGCAAGGAAGAAATCATTGCGGACGGCTTCAACAAAATCTGGTTCACGTTTGCTGAAAATATCGAAAAAGGCCTACCAGCAACAGACGCCGAAAACGTGGACTTAGCAAAACAACTCCACCAGCACATGTGCGCCTACGCGTTCGACTGCTCCATCGATGTCTTCTCAAGCATCGGATTCGGCTACGCGAAAAACGAAGAGTTCAGAACGAACTTGGATAAATATGGCAAAGGCGTTGGGCAATATGCTTGCGACGCGATTCAAGCCTATGTCGCACAGGAGAGAAAATAAAAAGATTCGTTCCCTAAGTAAATTATAATTCCTAATTATAAGCAGTCATTGACTGCTTATTTTAATATCATTAAACTTCTTATTCTCTCATTTTTTAAATTCATTATGCTATAATACCAATTGAGAGCGACAATTTTTTTCAAAAATAATTTACTTTTATAAGTTTAAGGAAAATGATAAATGAGTTATTACGTAAAGTTTAACGATATTACCTCCATGCAGGGCCAAACGAATCAAACCATCCAACAATGGGGAGAATCATTAAAAAATCTACAAGAGTCCATTGCCTCCTTCGCAAACCAGAGTGAGCTTCAAGGGGAAGCGATGACGAGTGCGAAGAGCTATATGACAGAAGTTCATGGAACCTTCATACAGACGCTGACGCTGTTAATGAATGAGTATATCGCAAGTTTCCTACTGT
>CAUTST010000013.1:0-35968 GCA_963540995.1 uncultured Streptococcus sp. | reverse complement strand
AGTTTAAATGAAGGAGTTTTTCGAGTGATTATAATAATAAATGGAGCAGCAATTGTCATCGGAGCGCTTGTGGGTGTGTTTTTACGACATATTATTTCAGAGCGTTTCGCGCAACATATCATGCAAGGGTTAGCGCTATGTGTATTCTTAGTCGGAATTAAAGGCGCGATTCAAATTCCGAATAGCTTGATTATGATTTTATCGCTTGTATGCGGTGGCGTTGTCGGAGAAGGGCTTCAAATGGAGGAGCGAGTACGTAAGTTCTCAGACTGGCTTCAAGAGAAGGCTTCAAAAGGCAAACAAAACAATGTCAATATCGGTGAGGGTTTCGTTGCGGCAGTTATGATTTTCTGCGTGGGGGCACTTGCCACAATGGGGTCTATCCAGTTAGGGATTACTGGAGATACAACCCTGCTTCAAACGAAGTCAGTATTAGATGGGATTACTTCTATCTTTCTAGCGGCAACGGAAGGGATTGGAGTTGGACTTTCAGCTGTAGCAGTCATTGGATATGAGTTAGTTTTAGTGGGATTATCTCAACTAGTGGCTCCTTATTTGAATGATGTGGTAACCGTTTCGATGTCCGCAGTTGGGTCGGTTCTTTTAGTCGGTTTAGCGATGAACTTACTTGGGATTACGAAGATTAAAATTTTAAACTTCTTACCAGCAATCTTTATGCCGATTCTACTTGTACCGCTATTTGCGTTATTTTGAGAAAAGGAAAAACACCGGGCCAAGAATTTTCTTGACCCGGTGTTTTTGTGATTTCATTAGTTATTTTCTGTTTCTAATTTTTCGAAAGCATCGTGTATGATAGATTTCAATGTTTTTACAGATAATTCCATTTTCTCTTGTTCAGAGTCCGCTAGAGGAATTTCGATGATTTGACGAATTCCGTCGCGTCCGATTACGGCTGGAGCTCCGATATAAATATCGTCTTGTCCATATTGACCTTCAAGGTATACCGATAATGGGAAAATCGCTTGTTCGTTGTTTAAGATAGCTTTCGTAATACGCGCTAGAGTAGCACCGATACCGTAGTAAGTAGCTCCTTTTTTAGCGATAATTTCGTAAGCTGCGTCACGTACTTGGAAGAATACTTCGACTAATTTTTCTTCATCTACGTTTGGATTTTGACGTACCCATTCATAGATTTGTAAACCGCCGACGTTTGTATGTGACCAAACTGGGAATTCAGTGTCCCCGTGTTCACCCATGATATATCCGTGAACGTTACGAGCGTCAACGCCCACTAATTCGGCGATTGTTTGACGGAAACGAGCACTATCTAGAGAAGTACCAGATCCGATAACTCGTTCTTTTGGAAGTCCAGAGAATTTCCAAGTTGCATAAGTCAAGATATCTACTGGGTTAGACGCTATTAGGAAGATTCCGTTGAACCCGCTAGCCATAATAGAGTCTACGATGTTTTTCAAGATTTTTAAGTTTTTAGAAACTAAGTCCAAGCGAGTTTCGCCAGGTTTTTGAGGAGCACCAGCTGTGATACATACGATGTCTGCGTTGTGGCAGTCTTCGTATCTAGCTGCATAGATCTTTTTAGGGGCATTGAAAGCTAGGGCATGTGATAAGTCTAACGCATCGCCTTCTGTTTTCTCGAAATTGATGTCGATAATTCCTAGTTCTTCTGCAATCCCTTGTAATACAAGTGCGTATGCGTAACTAGAACCAACGGCACCGTCACCGACTAAAATTACTTTATTACCATGTTTTTGAGATTTTTCCATATTCATACCTCCTAAAAAATTAGTGATGGATTATCCATAGATAAGTATAGCACGATTTTCCGAAAATTGATTTTCAGAAGGCTCTATTTATGACAAATAATACATAAAAAACACAATTTCGTGAAAATGTGAATTAATAACGGGACGGTGTAGGGGTATGGTATAATAGCAAAATAGAAGAAAAAAGAATAGGTGAAAGTATGAAATTAGTCGTTGGTCTAGGGAATCCTGGAGCAAAGTATAAAGGGACAAGACATAATGTCGGGTTCATGACAATGGATGAAGTGGCTTACCAAGAGAAGTTTGATTTTGACAAGGCGCTCTTCGATGCAGTGTTTGCACAAGTGCAAATCGGTGGCGAGAAAGTCATCTTCATGAAGCCGTTGACGTTTATGAACTTATCGGGTGAAGCGATTCGTCCGTTGATGAATTATTTTAAAATTGGAATCGAAGACTTGCTTGTTGTTTATGATGATATGGATCTGCCGGTTGGAAAGATTCGCCTTCGTCAAAAAGGGGGTGCCGGAGGACATAACGGAATGAAGAGTATTATTTCGTGTCTGGGGACTAGCGAGTTTAACCGTATTAAAGTGGGAGTAGGGCGTCCAAAAGAGGGACGCACGGTCGTAGGACATGTGCTCAACCGCTTTGAAAAAGAGGAAGAAGAGGACATTATTTTTGCAGTGCAAAAGAGTGTCGATGCGATTCGTTCGTGGATTGAAACGGATGATTTCGTCAAAACAATGAATCAATTTAATTAACAAATAGAGGAAAAGAGATGCTGCAAATTTTTTTGCGGTCTCTTTTTGTCGTTGGAAAAAAGGAGAACATTATGCAATTAGTGCAACAAACGATTAGTAAACTGAAAGGATTTAAGGAGTGGTTGGATACACTTCCTCTTCATGAGAGTCAACTTGTACTAGGACTTAGTGGGTCAGTAAAGCACTTGGCGGAGACGTGTGCGTTTGAAAAATTAGACAAGCAATTGGTGATTGTGACACCAACACTCTTACAAGCAACACAGACATACGAGGAGCTATCGGAGTGGTATGACGATGAGGTTGTCCATCTCTTCCCGGTAGAAGAGTCTCTTGCAGCGGATTTTTCAGTAAAGTCACCGGATGTGGTAAGCCAACGCATTCGCGCGCTCGATTTCTTAAGTCGAGGGCAAAAAGGAATCGTCATTGTGCCGCTCTCTGGGATTCAAAAACTCTTAGTGCCTGCAAACGTATGGAAAAAGAGTTCGATTGAACTCGCAATCGGTTCTGAGGTCGAATCGATGGATGCCTTCGTGGAGCAGTTAGTGGAATTAGGATATCGTCGTGAAAATATGGTTGCGACTCCTGGTGAATTTGCGCTTCGTGGAAGTATCGTTGATATTTACCCATTAGACCAAGAGTATCCACTCCGTCTGGACTTCTTTGATACAGAAGTAGATTCGATTCGTGCGTTTAATGCAGAAACTCAACGTTCGATGGATGTGATTCAAAATGTGCGCATTTTACCTGCCACGGACTTACCGCTTCAAAAGGAAGCTGTCTGGAAGGCGCAAGCCAAAATTCATGCGCTCTATGAAAAGGACGTGAAAGCGGCTCAAAGTACAGAACGAAAAGACCAAGTTTCCAATATTCAACAAGCCATCGATGCACAATTAGAAAATGGAGAAATTCCATCAAACTTAACGTACTTCTTGGAGTGTATTTATCCTGAGAAGACCAGCTTATTAGATTATGTTTCTAAAGATGCGTACCTTATTATTGATGACTACGCTCGTTTTATTGAAAAGAGCAAAACCTTAGAAGAAGAGGCGGGATATTGGAAGACACACCATATCGAAACGGGGGCGATTGCTTCTGGGTTGTCGCTCGTTCAAGATGGGCGAAAAGTATTAAAAGATAGTCCACTCTCGAGAACGTATTTCGCCATTTTCCAAAAAGGGCTCGGACGATTAGCGCTTGATGCCATTCATCCGATTACGATGCGCACGATGACACAGTTCTTCTCGCAAATGCCGATGGTGAAAGTCGAAGCAGACCGCTGGAAGAAACAAGGCGCAACGGTTATCGTCTTAGTCGATGACGAAAAACGCGCGCAAAAGGTGGAACAAACCTTTGCCGATTTTGAAATTCAGAGTGTGATTTCAAACGGAACGATACTGGAAGGGCAACTTCAAATCATGGTTGGCAAGATGCACAATGGATTTGAACTCCCAGAGGATAAATTTGCCCTCTTAACGGAACGCGAATTATTCAATAAACTCACGAAACGCACGCCGAGAAACCAAAAAATCTCGAACGCGGAACGCTTGAAGAGCTATACCGAATTAGCGGTTGGAGACTATGTGGTTCATGTGAACCACGGGGTCGGTGTGTACCAAGGGATGGAGACATTAGAAATTGGAGGTATCCACCAAGACTACATGTCGATTCATTATCAAGATGGCGGGAATCTCTTTGTTCCGGTGACTCAAATTAAGCTCGTTCAAAAATATGTTTCATCGGATGCGAAAGTTCCAAAACTCAATAAATTGGGTGGTACGGAATGGGCGAAGACGAAACGTAAAGTAACAGCCAAGATTGAAGATATCGCCGATGAACTCATCGAATTATATGCCAAACGTGATGCCGAAAAAGGATATGCGTTTAGCCGTGACACGGTTGAGCAACAAGAATTCGAACAGGCCTTTCCATATACGGAGACGCAAGATCAACTGCGAAGTGTGGCAGAAATTAAGGAAGACATGCAAAAGGATAAACCGATGGACCGTCTGCTTGTCGGCGACGTTGGATACGGGAAAACGGAAGTCGCCATGCGTGCGATCTTCAAGGCGGTCATGGATGGAAAACAAGCGGCCGTTTTGGTACCCACAACGATTCTGGCTGAGCAACATTACGAGAACTTCGTACAACGTTTTGCGGATTATCCATTTACTATCGGATTATTAAGTCGTTTTCGTAGTAAAAAAGAACAAGAGGAAACGATTGAGAAGCTTCGTAAAGGGGCATTGGATATCGTCATCGGGACTCACCGTCTGCTTTCGAAAGATGTCCAGTTTCTAGATTTGGGACTTTTAATTGTCGACGAAGAACAACGTTTTGGAGTGAAGCATAAGGAACGTTTGAAACAATTGAAATCACAAGTGGACGTATTGACGCTGACGGCAACACCAATTCCAAGAACGCTGCATATGTCCATGCTTGGAGTGCGTGATTTATCCGTTATCGAGACACCACCCGCAAACCGTTATCCGGTGCAAACCTTCGTGATGGAACAAAACCCGATGACGATTCGTGACGGTATCGAACGCGAGATGGCTCGAGGCGGGCAAGTCTTCTATTTATATAATCGTGTCGAGACGATTGAGAAGAAGGCGGATGAACTAAGAAATCTCGTTCCAGGATGTCGTGTCGGTGTGATTCATGGTCAAATGAGTGAGACCACGCTCGAAAATATTCTCTACCAATTTATTGAAGGGGAATACGATGTGTTAGTGACGACAACGATTATCGAAACCGGGGTGGATATTCCAAATGTCAATACCCTCTTTATTGAAGACGCGGATCATATGGGACTTTCGCAGTTGTATCAATTGCGTGGACGTGTCGGGCGTACAAACCGGATTGCCTATGCGTACCTCATGTATCAACCAGACAAAGTATTAACGGAAGTCAGCGAGAAGCGTCTGCAAGCGATGCGCGACTTTACAGAACTCGGCTCTGGGTTCAAGATTGCCATGCGTGACTTATCGATTCGTGGGGCAGGAAATTTACTTGGGAAACAACAGCACGGATTTATCGATTCGGTCGGATTCGATTTATATTCTCAATTATTAAGTGAAGCCGTGTTGAAGAAACAAGGAAAAGAAGTGAAGTCAGACGAAGAAACGGTTGAAATCGACTTACAAATTGATGCGTACATTCCAGCAAGTTATATTCAAGATGAACGTCAAAAAATCGAGATGTACAAACGGATTCGCTCGATTGATAGTGTGGAAGCTTATGAAGAATTGCTCGATGACTTTATCGACCGCTTCGGTGACTTCCCAGATGAAGTGAGTGCATTAGCAGAGGTTGGATTGATTAAGCATTACGCTAACGAGATTGATGCTGTATCGATTAAACGGAAAGATAATTCGGTGACAATTACGATTGCACCGCCGACTGCGACTCGCCTGCAAGGGGTGCCAGTTTTTGAGGCGCTTGGTCCAGTGAAATTACCAGCGCAAGTGGCGAATAAGGGTGAAAGTCTTCAGATTTTATTAAATATCACGCAAAAGCCTGTTGATTTATGGCTAGAACAGGTTAAACTGTTTGTAAAAACGTGCGGGGAAATTTTAGCCCGCGATGAGGAAAAAAATGAAGAAGATAAATAGTAAAGGGATGATGCAAGGGGCGATTGCGCTCTCGATTGCCGCGTTTATTGCGAAAATTTTAAGTGCGGTGTACCGAGTTCCTTTCCAAAACATGGTAGGGAACACCGGATTTTATGTCTATCAACAGGTGTATCCTATCTATGGAATCGGCATGACCTTTGCATTAACTGGATTCCCGGTATTCGTGTCCAATGTAGTCGCGGAATACTTGGAGTCGACACATTTAAAAAAATTATTGAAGCAGCTATTCGTGATTGCAAGCCTCGTTGGAGTGGGGATTTTTGCCTTTCTCTATGTGGGGGCTGGAATGATTGCCCACTGGATGGGAGACGTAGAACTCTTGCCAGTCGTTCAAAGCGTATCGTGGATGTTTCTAGTGATGCCGTTTCTAGTCATCACAAGGGGCTATTTCCAAGGAAGCTTTAGAATGATGCCGACTGCCATCTCACAAGTGGTGGAGCAGGTCGTTCGTGTCGCGGTGATTCTCTTTGTGGCGAGTCTGTTTGATAGCGCCTTTTCAGACTACTACAAGATGGGTACTTGGGCGATGTCGAGTGCGACAATTGCGGCAGTGTTTGCGATTCTTGTGATGTTGTATTATGCAGTTAAAGATACAAAAAATCCGCTCGACGGGTTGACGATTACGCCAGTAGAAATGGAAGTACCGACATTTGGGTATCTCTTTAAACGCTTTGCCTTTGAAGGGGGAACCATCTGTCTGCTCAGTTCGATTTTAGTCTTGTTCCAATTGGTGGATTCGTTCTCGGTGTATAATGTGTTAACCCATCAAGGATTGCTTCCGAGAATAGCAAAAGATTTCAAGGGGATTTATGATAGAGGGCAGCCGCTTGTTCAATTAGGAATGGTGGTCGGAATCGGATTTTCATCAAGCTATATGCCGATGTTATCGCGCGCCTACAAAAAAGGGCATGACTTAGAGTTTAAGAGGCTATCTGCTTCACTTCTTCGAATGACGATGACTTTCTCGCTCGTTGCAACGATGGGGATGATTGCCATCTTGCCATGGTTAAATACTGCACTCTTTGGAGATGCAAAAGGGCAGGTAGTATTGCTTGTCTATGTCACCAGTATTTTCTTTGCATCTGTAATTATGTCGCTACACGGTATTTTCCAAAGTCAGCATCAATATCCAAAAACGCTATTAGCACTCACAGCAGGACTTGCAGTGAAAGCTGGTACGAACTACTTATTCGTAGCGATATTTGGAACGCTTGGCGCCAGCATTGCGACGTCTCTTGGGCTTTTTGTCATGATGGGTGTGATGATGGCTTTTGCAAAAGAGATACTGACAGGTGTTTTTCGTGATGGGAACTTTATACAGAAACTTTCGGGCATTGCACTGGGCATGACGGGCATTGTTTCGGTATTCTCATACGGAGCATGGCATTTTACAGCCTTGCGAAATTCTAGAACGATAGCCTTTGTCTTTTCAATCGTCTTTGCCTTTATAGGAGTGGTGATTTTCCTAGCAGGCACGATGAAATGGAATTTATTTGCAAAACGCGAATGGGTTCTAATTCCAAAAGGAAAGACCTTACTTAGAAAATTTGGTAGAAAAGAGGAAAATGATGAGACTCGATAAGTTTTTAAAAGTATCACGATTAATTAAACGCCGTACGGTTGCAAAAGAAGTAGCCGACAAGGGACGTGTGTTTATTAATGATAAAGTAGCGAAATCTTCAACAGACGTGAAAGTCGGAGATAAAATCGCGATTCAATTCGGGAATAAACATGTCTTAGTTCAAGTTGAAGCATTATTGGATTCAACGAGAAAAGAAGACGCAAAAGAAATGTTTACGATTCTAGAAGAAAAGCTCATCAAAGAAGAAGGGCTAGAACTATAGAAATGGGGAGAATACGGCGAGTTTGTCGTATTCTTTTTTATGCAGAAGATTTTTGAATGCGTTTTCTATTGACAAAAAAATAAAAAAAGAGTATGATAAACAGTACTTTTTTAATAGAAATAAGGAGGGAAACCCGTGGATTTAAATACAATCAATGTACTGCAACCATTTAACGCAATGATAGAAACGCGTCATTTTTTGGCGATTTTAATTTCATGTATTTGTG
This sequence comes from uncultured Streptococcus sp., assembly GCA_963540995.1. Lineage (GTDB taxonomy): Bacteria > Bacillota > Bacilli > Lactobacillales > Aerococcaceae > Granulicatella. The sequence goes on along the minus strand of CAUTST010000013.1, from coordinate 27,760 downwards.
GACTTGCCATCGGTTACGAACGTACCTCCAGAAATAAGCAAGCAGGAGTAAAAACACATATGATTGTGGCGCTCACTTCTTGCTTAATGATGATTATTTCAAAAGAGGCCTTTCTGGATACACCGCAATACGATACAGCTCGTGTGGCTGCTCAAGTTGTCAGTGGTATCAGCTTTATCGGTGGGGGAATCATCTTTATGCGTGAAAAACGCGTGAGTGGACTGACCACCGCTTCAGGAATTTGGGCCACATCCGGGATTGGGCTTGCGATTGGCGGAGGATTCTGGTTTTTCGGTTCGGTTTGCGCCGCGATTATTGTCATCGTCCAAAAATTAGCGTATCAACCAATCTTGCAAGGAAAACAACGTCAAGTAAATATTTACTGTGAAATTCCAGATCCAACCATTGTGCAGTCGATTTATAATTACTGTCACTTTGAAGATTATCAATCGATTCAAGTCGAAGCACGCGAACTCGATGGCGAGAAATATGAGCTCGTGATTCGCATTCATAATGATGAAGAAATCATTATTGAGAACTTGAAAAACTACATTCGCGAAACGGAGAATCAAGTGGTGATTAAACGCGTGAAACTTCGTACAGAAGATGTGAACTAAGGAGAGAACTAAGAAATCTCACTATTTTGTGGCTGTTCATGGTAACGCCAAAAATAGAAAATTTATAAAATGCGCAAAAAATGATTCCGCAAAGACGAACGGATTCTATAATAACAGTAATGTGATACGCATCGATAAGGAAATACGCGGAGTAGGGCTTGTACCTTACTCCGCGTTTGAATTTTCGAAGGTGAGAGACGGAAGGCTCGAACCGGTGCAACATTACAGTTATTATAAAGAAGTCCGTTAGGATAAGCGGAATCATTTTTACGTTACAAAATAAGTTTTCAAAAAAATACAAAAAATCTTAGTGTAACCATGGACGATGAGCGTCATTCTTGTTATACTCAGTTTGTATAATTAAAAAAGGAGACAATTAAGGTGAAGCAAGAAAGACAACAGAGAAATTCAAATGTAATTTCTATGAATCAAAAGTTACAACAGAAAAAACCTTCTACTCCCGTGTGGAAGAGCCATTCACTAATGACGAAATTAATTGTGATTGGTGCCATCGCCATTTCGGGGTCAATGATTGTCGGGATTGGGAATCAAATTAGCCAAGCAAATCAATTAGATCAAAAAATTGAACAAGCGAAGGCTGAACAAGAAGTTGCTGAAAAGCAAAAGGAATCTTTACAACAACAAGTGGAGCTTCTTCAAAGTGATGAATATATCGCGAAGTTAGCGCGTAGTGAATATTATTTAAGCAAAACCGGAGAAATCATCTTCAGTACGCCGCTGGACACTGCAGAGCATAAAGCACAACAAGCAAAAGAAGAAGCCGAATAAGGGGAAACTGTTGTGAAGTCGACAACTCAAAACCGTTAGGCAATGAATCTTTTCGATACGTCAAGCGTGTGTCGAAAAGGAAATAATGAAGGAGGAACGCTTTTTATATGTCAATCGAAGTAGGAAACGTAATCTCTGGTAAAGTTACTGGAATTACAAATTTTGGAGTTTTTGTGGATTTAGGAGATCGTAAGACAGGTCTTGTTCACATTAGCGAGGTGTCTGATTCATACATTCAAGATATCAAAGAAGTTTTAAAAGTTGGAGACGAGGTTAAAGTGAAAGTCATGACGATTGCGGATGATGGCAAAATTAGCCTTTCAATTCGTCGTGCCGTTGAGAAACCAAAAGAAGATTCAGCCAATAAAGCAAAGAAATCTTTCACACCGCGTAATGACTCTCAAGACTTTAAGAAAAATCGCACTGCTGGTAGAACTTCAGCTCCATACGAAAAGAAATCTCCTTCGCAAGCAAAAGCTACAGATTTCGATTCTCTAATGAGTTCCTTCTTGAAAGACTCTGAAGACCGTTTAACTTCATTGAAACGTAACACTGAAGGGAAACGTGGGGGCCGTGGCGGTCGCCGTTCATAATGAAACCATCAATCTCTTCTGGTGAAAACTGGAGGAGATTTTTTTGACAGAAAGGAGAGGCCAATGCAACATCAACTGACAGCGTTTTTTAGAAGAAATGTAGAAAACTATACTGAGAAAAAATATGTGCTTGCCGTATCTGGAGGTGTCGATTCGATGGTAATGTTGAATGCGATGGTCACTCTTTTTGGAGACGATGCAAAAGACCGACTCGTAGTGGCCCATGTGAATTATGGCCTGAGGGCACAATCCGTGGATGAGGAAAAACTCGTTCATCGTTTTTGCAAGCTTCATCAGATTCCAATCGAGACAAAGCATTGGCACAAGGCAGAGGGTGAGGCGACTTCTGAGAAATCGTTGCGAGATTTTCGATATGATTTCTTTCGTGAGGTGACTTCAAAGTATCAGGCGGACTATTTAGTATTGGCGCATCACCAAGATGATCAATTGGAGACCGTTTTAATGAAATGGTCGCGTGGAAGTACGCTGGAAGGTCTCTCGGGAATGAAGGAAAAACGTCACGTGAAAAGCTTGTCGATGTTACGTCCGTTCCTATCATATGAGAAAAAAGAACTCTACGAAGAGGCTCAAAAATATGACGTTCCTTACTTAGAAGATGAATCGAATGAATCGGATGACTATACAAGAAACAGATATCGTCATCAAGTTATTCCGTTCTTGAAAGAGGAAAATCCAAACGCCGGAAGCCACTTCCAAAAGAGTGCGCAGATGATTGCGGATGCTGTAGCGTGCTTGATGCCCATCCTAGAAGAAAAACAAAATCAGATTTTCCAAAAAGGAAAGAAGAAAGTTGCGTTTCACCGCGAAGCTTTCCTCAAAGAACCCGTTGAAATGCAACGATTGCTCTTGCAACAAGTGTTGATGCAAATGGATACCACAATTTCAATCGTGCAGATGGAACAAATCTTAGAAAAGGTCGGCTCCGATAAAGCGCAGCTGACAATTGACCTTCCAAATGGATGGAAATTTAAGAAACGCTATGAAGAATGCTTGTTTGAAAAAGGACGTCAAAAAGTGATTCCGAATATAGAATATGTGTTAGAAAAACCTGAAGATACATTAATTCGACCAAATGAAGATGAGCAAATTCTTCTGACGACAGGAAAGACCTCTTCGGAATTTTCGATTCCAGTGAACCCGTCAGACTTCCCGCTCACGATTCGTCATGCAAAACCAGGAGATAAGATTGCGCTAGATGCCAGAGAAACCAAACATCAAAAACTCTCGAGATGGTTTATTAATTCCAAGATTCCACTCGAAGAACGCAAGAAAATTTGGGTGTTAGAAGACGCCTCTAAAAAAATTCGCGCAATTTTGGGCTATCGCTATGCTCAACCGTTGTTCTTTGAAGAGGAAACTGGTAAAATGATTCTATCTTACGAAAACAAAACGAGGTGCACACATGTTAAAAGATGATATGCTAGAAATTTTAGTATCAGAAGAACAATTGCAAGAAACAATTAAGAAATTAGGTGCTACGTTAGCGGAAGATTACCGTGGTAAAGATCCGTTAGTTATTTGTATTCTTAAGGGTGCTATTTTCTTTATGGCAGATTTAGTCCGTGCGATGGACTGTAACTTAGAAATTGACTTCATGGATGTATCTAGTTATGGAAATGAATTTGAATCAAGCGGTGAAGTTCGTATCTTAAAAGATTTAGGACAAAGCGTTAATGGTCGTCACGTGATTATCGTGGAAGATATTATCGACACAGGTCGTACTTTAAAACACGTGGTTGAATTATTAAAACATCGCCAAGCAGCAAGCGTTAAAGTGGTGACTTTATTAGATAAACCTGAACGTCGTGAAGAAGCAATTGAAGCAGATTATGTAGGGATTCAAGTGCCAAACAAATTCGTAGTAGGATACGGTTTAGACTTCAAACAATTCTACCGCAACTTACCATGTATCGGTGTTTTAAAACCTGAATTCTACGAAAATTAAGAAAGAGTAAAACTATTCGTCAACAAAAGTCAAATATGTTATGATAGAACGGTAGTCAATATTACTATCGTTCTTCTTTTATAAGAAGATAGGGAGGTACAATGAATAATAATAACAATCGATCTATATTTAGATCTAGCTTACTATATATCTTGATTTTCGGTGCTATTGTCATTTTTGTTGGAATGTTTAACGGGGATTCAAAAGGTCCTACTGCAGATATTTCATATACAGAATTTATGCAAAGCCTGAAAGATGGTGAAGTAAAAGAAATCAAACTGCAATATTCGAATTCTGTGTATACCATTACTGGGGAATATACAAATCCGAAAGAGCAGACAACGGAAGAAGCTAAAAATCAAAATGGCTTATCTATTTTTGATAATCGTACTACAAAGAGTACAAACTTCAGAACAACAGTCTTACCAAATGACTCAACGATTAAAGAAATCAAAGAAGTGGCTCAATCAAAAAATACAAAAATTGAAGCTTTACCAGAAAGTTCAAATGGCGTATGGATTTCCGTTTTATTACAAGTCGTATTACCACTTGGCGTATTAGGGTTCTTACTCTATACAATGTTTATGAGCCAAGGCGGTCAAGGTGGACGTAACAATCCAATGAACTTCGGTAAGAGCCGTGCCACAAATCAGAAGAAACAAAACGTTAAAGTGCGCTTCTCTGATGTAGCGGGTGCCGAAGAAGAAAAACAAGAGCTTGTAGAAGTAGTAGAATTCTTAAAAGACCCACGTAAATTTACAGCGCTTGGGGCTCGTATTCCTGCAGGGGTACTTCTTGAGGGCCCTCCAGGAACAGGGAAAACCCTTCTTGCCAAAGCCGTTGCCGGTGAAGCAAACGTACCATTCTTCTCGATTTCAGGTTCTGAATTCGTAGAAATGTTTGTAGGGGTTGGGGCAAGCCGTGTTCGTGACTTATTCGAAAACGCGAAGAAAAATGCTCCAGCAATTATCTTTATCGATGAAATCGATGCCGTTGGTCGTCAACGTGGTGCCGGAATGGGTGGCGGACACGACGAACGTGAACAAACCTTAAACCAATTACTTGTTGAAATGGATGGGTTCGAAGGAACAGAGGGAATCATCGTGATTGCCGCAACGAACCGTTCAGACGTATTAGACCCAGCCTTACTTCGTCCAGGACGTTTTGACCGTCAAATCTTGGTAGGTCGTCCAGACGTGAAAGGTCGTGAAGCGATTCTGAAAGTACACGCACGCAATAAGAAGCTTGCAAAAGACGTGGACTTAAAAGTGATTGCGCAACAAACTCCAGGATTCTCTGGTGCTGAACTTGAAAACTTATTAAACGAAGCAGCTTTAGTAGCCGCTCGTCGTGATAAAACAGCTATCGATGCATTAGACGTGGATGAAGCACATGACCGTGTGATTGCAGGTCCTGCTAAAAAAGACCGTGCCATCAGCAAGAAAGAACGCGAAATGGTGGCTTACCACGAAGCAGGGCATACCATCGTTGGTATGGTCTTAAGCGATGCACGTGTGGTTCATAAAGTAACGATTGTCCCTCGTGGACGCGCTGGCGGATATGCTATCATGCTTCCAAAAGAAGATCGTTTCTTAATGACAAAAGAAGAATTGTTCGAACAAGTTGTTGGACTTCTTGGTGGTCGTGCTGCTGAAGAATTTATCTTTGGTGTGAAGACTACAGGAGCAAGCAATGACTTTGAACAAGCAACAGCAATCGTTCGTAGCATGATTACAGAGTACGGAATGGTGGACGAATTAGGAACTGTTCAATACGAAGGAAATCATCAAGTATTTATCGGACGTGACTATGGTCAAACAAAAGGTTACTCAGATCAAGTGGCGTTTGAAATCGACAATGCAGTACGTCGTATCATGAAAGAAGCGCATGAAAAAGCTCTTCAAATTCTTGAAGAACATAAAGACCAATTAGAATTAATTGCTCAAAAACTTCTAGAATTAGAAACATTAGATGAACGTACGATTAAATCACTTTTCGAAACAGGTGAAATGCCTGCTCCAATCGCAGAAGAGGAATATCCAAGCGAAACAGAAGCGGCAAGTTTCGAGGAAACGAAAAAAGCCTTAGCAAAACGCGATGCGGAACAAGCAGAAGGCAAAGAGCGTTCAGAGGAAGATGGTGAAGGAGAACAAGAAGTGCAAGCTTCAGAAGAAGTGGAAGTAGCAGATGTCACTCCAGCAGAAGATTTCACTGAACAAAACGAAAACGAATAACACAAAGGAAAGGAGAGCTGAGGCAGTTGTCACAGCTCTTTTCCTTTCAAAAAGGAGAGACAAATGGCAGATACATTATTAAAAGTATTGGCGTTCAATGATGAGGTCAAAGCCGTTGCTATGGTTGCGACAGATGCAATCGCAGAAGCACAACGTAGACACGATACCTGGAGTTCTGCAACAGCAGCGCTCGGTCGTACGATCATCGGAACACAATTATTAGCAAGTAGTTTAAAAGACGATGAACGCATCACGGTTCAAGTGAACGGAGATGGCCCTGGTGGAAAAATCATGGCCGATGCAAACGGTCGTGGGGAAATGCGTGGGTATATTACAAATCCTCATGTGAGCCTTGAATTAAACGACAAAGGAAAATTAGATGTCCGTGGTGTCGTGGGGACAAACGGAACGATTACAGTCATTAAAGACTTAAATATGAGAGAACCGTTCTCTGGTCAAGTACCAATTGTGGACGGAGAATTGGGAATGGACTTCACGTATTACTTAGCAGTCTCTGAGCAAATTAATGGGGCAGTTGGGGTATCGGTTCTTGTGAATCCAGATGAAACGGTTTGTGCAGCAGGTGGATTTATGATTCAGCTATTACCAGGAGCGAGCGAAGCGACGATTTCAGAAATCGAACGTCGGATTAGTGAAATCCCAATGGTATCGAAACTGATTGAACAACAAGAACAACCCCGTGATATTTTGAATCGATTACTAGGTTCGGAAAATATTCGTGAGTTAGAAGAGATACCTGTGAAATTCCATTGCCCATGTACGCGTGAACGTTTCAGTGCAGGGTTAATGTCCATTGGGGTAGATGACTTACAACACTTGATTGATGAAGATCATGGGGCAGAAGTCGTATGTCATTTCTGTGGTGAGAAATTTCATTTTGATGAAGCAGAATTACAAGGGTTAATCGATGAAATTAAGGCCAATCGCAAAGAGGAAGAAGCCTAAGAGTTAAATAACTGTATTAAAGAGAGTGAGAAGAACAGAATCTTGTTTTGACTCACTCTCTTTTTGTGTTTTCAGCCGTTAAAGCTATACAAATATAGAAAAACTTAGTATAATACATACATAATACAATAGAGGTGTAAGAATGATTAAACGAATTTTTTCTAGAATGAAAGGCTTCCTCATGTTATTTGCGGGGAGTATCGCTCTCTTAGCAGTGACTCTAATGCTTGATTTTAAAACATTTGAACAATTTAATTTTTATCAAGATGTCGACGTTTGGAGTCATCCAATCCTCTTATTGCAACTAGTGATGGTAGTTATCGTACTCCTTATGCTAGGGCAAGTCATCGGATTATCCTTGAAATATTATTTTGCATTTAAACAGCTAGATGCGCTCTTCCCAAATAACGAATGGGAACAGAAAGATTTTAAAGAAAAAGCAGACTATGTCGATAAAAAATTCGAAGCGATGATTGCCAAAGAAGTGCTCATCTTTTACGGAAGTCATTTTACAGTGATTCCACTAAAAGAATTAAAAGAAATTCATCTCTATCGTACGAGTACAGGGCGCCGCGTGTATTATGGAATCAAGTTTAAGTTTAAGACAAGAAGACGTGCCTTTGTTCCAAATACGTATGGAAAGACACTAGAAGACAAGTATCGTCTCGTTCGCAAGGTCGCTCGTGTTGTACCAATCACGATTAAGGACGATTGGAAAAATATCAATAGAAAGTAGGGTTCAAAATGCATAAAGGGTACGCAAGAAGAACAGGTCCGATATGGGTAGTAGTAGCGATAATGACTGTAGTGATGGTGATTATTGCACGTGCTGGATTCAAATCATTCCAGAGCGCGGAAGAGTTATACAAAGCCAATGAAGTTTACTATGTAAACGATAAGGGCTCATCCGTCGCCATTAAAGTAATGGATATTGATCCAGAACCGCTTGTCCTAAACGGGCACAAGTATTATTTAGTGAAACATGAACGAGGCGTTGCGGTTTTCGAGGCAAACTCAGATGAATTGAACAACGTCTTAGAAGCAAAGAAAGCTGCGGGAAATGCAGAGAATGCACTCGAAGCGTCTAATCTTTATTTGAGTGTGCGTGTAACACCAGAGAAAAGTAAAGGGAAAGGGTCCAATGAGAAGGTGAATGTAACGCCTGAGATGAAAGATGCCTTTTACAAGAAATATAAAGAGAGCCCGCTGTATTCGGAAAAAGCCAAGACGCAAATTGATGAATCAAGAATCTTGAAGTTAACCACTTCTGAAGCTCAATGGGGAGATTCGGCAATGACGTTTGTTATGCTTGCAATTGTTCTTGGACTGATTGCGTTCCAAGTTTATCAAACGCGTCGCTTGAAGGCGCAGTATGCTCGCTTTGATGCATACTTCCCTGATTACGCAAACAATATGAAGCAGTTGTTGGATGATGCAGAATATGTCGATCCAAAACTCAAAATCCTTGTGATGGAAGGCATTCTTGTGAGCTACGATATCAACTTTACCGTCATCGACTTATCAGAAATCAGCAAGTCTTACCTCGTTTTTGAAAACAGAAGAAAAGGCGATATGAGGGTTCATTTACGCTTTGAATACCCAAATAAGAAATACGACTCGATTCTCTTTAGAAGAAGACATTTATTACGTCTCAAGGATCTTGTGGAATATTTAAACGAAGAATACAACTTAGGCTTGAAAGTAGATTTTAGACTTTTTGGATAAGATAAAAAATTAAGAAGGTGGAGTATTTTTGCATAAAGGGATTTTCAGACGAACATGGGGAATATGGATTCTCACTGTCCTGTTAGGATTAACAGTAGTGGTGGTGGGAGTTTTAGCGTCGTTTGGCTTCATGAGCGGACGTGAATTATACGAGCAGGGAGTCATTTATGAAATGGACACTGATGCATCGTCCACTTCGATTAAGGTGTTAGATATCGACCCAAGCCCGTTAGAGATAGACGATGAAACTTATTATTTAGTGAAACACAATTATGGAGTGTCGTTCTTAAGAACAGATGCTTCTGATATTAAACAGATTCTAGAGTTTAAAGAGGCGCTTTCTGAGAAAACGAACGCGCTCGCCCCTTCAGACTTCTACTTGAATGTACGTGTCGTTAATGAGAAGGAGAAACGTGGAAGATCCAGCGTTCGAACGAATATTACGCCAGAAATGAAGGAGGCCTTTGAAGAGAAATTCAAAGCTAGCCCACTTTGGGTGCAGGCGACTCTCGATAAATTGGACTTAAAGCATTATTTAACGATTACGGATAGCGCGGCAAGGTTTGTCGACATCGCGATGTTCATTGTAGCTCTTATCTTCTTTGTCATTGTATTCGTCTGGCAAATCATTCGCGTTCGTCGCATCAAAAAACATTACGCTCGTTTTGACGAACTTTTCCCTGACTACAAGGACGATAAGAAACGGTTATTGGATGATGCAGAATATCTTGATAATCAACTTTGCGTGCTTGTCAAAGATGGAATTTTAGTTTCTTTTGGGACTGAGTTTAGGGTAGTAGATTTAGAAGAAGCTGTCAGTGCGTCCGTTTTCCGTGAAAAATCAAGATGGAGTGTAAAATATAATTTTACATTCTTCTACGATGGTAGTAAGAAAAAAGAGGATGTCCCTCTTGGTAATTTACAGGACAATGTCGTTGATCTAGTCCATTATTTAAGAGAAGTTTGCTCATATAATGTTTATATTCAATTCTAAAAAACAAAAAATTTTATGGTATACAAAACAGTCTATGATTTGTTCATAGGCTGTTTTTCTTTACAGAAACCTTTTGATACTGCGGTTTTACAGGAGGTGTTGGAATATAAAACCCGGTATAACTAAGTTAAAAAGGTAACAAATGTTAACCATAAAAAGAGTCGAAAGTTCATTGTTTAGTGATAGAATGAACATATCAAATCAAAGGACGTGATCTTATGGATTTCACAGGTAAAGTTGCCATTGTCACTGGTGGGGCAAATGGTATTGGTAAAGAAATCGTTCGCGGTATCGTTAACGGCGGCGGTTTTGTAGTCATTGCAGATATTAACGAGGCTGCAGCAAACAAAACAGTTGAAGAGTTCGGACCAGAACACACAAGCTTCAAATACATGGATTTAGGAAATCATGAATCTATCGTAAAAAGCATGAATGAAATTTTAGCAGAACGCAAAGTAGACATCTTAGTGAACTGCGCTGGGGTTATTAGTGCTAAACCATTCGACCAATTAACATATGAAGAATGGGAAAGAACTATCCGCATCAACCTTTCAGGATGCTTCTCAACTATCAGCACAATTTTCCCACACTTTGTAGCAAACAAAGGCGGACGTATCGTAAACGTATCTTCTGTTGCTGCTAAATTGGGTGGTGGACTTTTAGGTACTGCTGCTTACGCTTCTTCTAAAGCTGGTTTAAATGGTTTAACAAAAGCCGTTGCTAAAGAAGGCGGTAAATACAATATTGCATGTAACGCTGTATGTCCTTCATTCACTCGTACAGATATGACAACAGTATTATCAGAAGATAAAGAAAAGAGCCAAAAAGTAATCAGTATGATCCCTCTTGGACGTCGTGCAGAACCTACTGAAATCGCTCAAATGATTCTCTTCTTCGCAAGCGACCTTGCAAGCTTCGTTACAGGGGAAATCGGTGACTGCGATGGCGGTATCACATTAGATGGCTGATTTTAGCTAAGTCTTATTCCAAATCAGAGAAGGATTGTGAACAGTATGAAAAAGATTAAAATTCCTGGGGATACAATCATTATTCCAATGTTTATTGGATGTGTGATTAATACATTTTTCCCTCAAGTATTACAAATTGGTGGATTTACCACTCCAATCGTGAAAGGTGCTGGACCACTTGTTGGGGCATTCCTCTTCATTATCGGGGGTACCATTTCTCTTAAAAACACACCAAAAGCCGTTGGACGTGGGGCAGCGATTATTTTAGCGAAAATTGCGGTATCTGTAGTCTTAGGGTTATTGGTTGCGAAAGTATTCAATGACAACTTCCTCGGACTTAGCGCCGTTGCCGTTATCGGTGCCATTTCAGTAGCCAATAACGCAATGTATGCGGGTATTGTAGATGTATACGGGGATGAAATCGATGCTGGTGCCGTTGGGATTACAACATTAAGTGTTGGACCAATGGTAACAATGGCCGTATTAAGTAGTGCAGGTCTTGCAAACATCTCGATTTGGAACTTAGTCGGAACTGTTTTACCACTTGTGTTAGGGATTGTGTTAGGAAATGCCTTCCCATACATGAAGAAGGTTCTTTCAAACGGGATTACAGCCATCATTATCATCGTTGGTTTCTGTTTAGGGGCTAACATGAGCTTTGGCCAAATTCTTGAAGGGGGTCTTCCTGGTATTTTGCTAGGGGTTATTACTACTTTTGTTGGTGGGGCTGCTTCTATTGCTGCAGACCGCTTAACAGGTGGGAGTGGGGTTGCCGGTGCTGCTATTTCAAGTACAGCAGCCAGCGCTATCGCTACACCAGCTGCACTTTCAGCAGTGGATGCATCATTTAAAGGAATCGAAGCAACAGCAACGACTCAAATTACAGCTTCAGTAATCGTAACTGCTATTTTAACACCAATCTTAACAGCCTATATTGCTAAGAAATTTGGAAACAAAAAAGAAGAGGCAGCACAAGAAGCTTAACCGAATTTAAAAGGAGAACCACCTCGGAAAATTTTCCGAGGTGGTTTTTGTTTTGCGTGGAGTGTAACAATTATGTTACGTAACAAAAATGTGACATTGCAAAATAGTGTTTGTATCAAAATTGATACAAAAAGAGTAGAGTGTATCATGCATGATACGGTTCACGCATGATACATCTCTAGCAGGTCTTTCAATAGGAGTTCAAAATACAAAAAGAGTCTCAGATACGAAATGGAAATCTTTTGAATTCTATAGCAAGAGCAGTAGTGAGTGTAACCAATGTGAATTACAGGCCGTTTTACGGCCTGTTTGAAGCTTGGTAGAGTTGAGACTTTGGCTCAACCCACATGCAACTACTGCCATCACTATGAAGACATTCAAGAGATTGAATTTCAGATTTGAGACTCTTCTATTATTATTTAGAATGAATTACGCTTCACCGAAAATACCTGTTGAGAGGTAACGTTCGCCCGTGTCCGGTAATAGAGCAACAACAGATTTGCCTTTTCCTAAGCGTTTTGCCACACGTAGAGCAGCCGTTACAGCAGCTCCAGAAGAAATACCAGCAAGGATTCCTTCTTTAGCAGCTAATTTTTTCGCAGTTTCGATGGCTTGGTCACTTGAAACAAGTTCAAAACTGTCGATGACTTCGCGGTCGATAATGCTTGGTTCAAAACCAGCAGAGATTCCTTGAATGCGGTGTTTTCCTTTTTGGCCTTTAGAAATAAATGGAGCTTCTTCAGGTTCAACCCCGATAATTTCCACGTCTTTGTTCACTTCTTTTAACGCACGGCCCACACCTGTAATCGTACCACCTGTACCGATACCACTGATGTAAGCGTCTGGTGTTTTTCCGTCGAAGGCTTTAATGATTTCTTGCCCAGTTGTTTGATAGTGGATAGCTGGGTTTGCTTCATTGTCGAATTGACGTGCCCAGAAGTAGCCAGGTTGTGCCGCTAATTCTTCTGCTTTGGCAACGGCAGCGCCGAATCCGTCAGCAGCAGGCGTTAATAGCACTTCTGTACCGTATGCTTTCATTAATTGACGGCGTTCGATAGACATCGATTCAGGCATGATTGTGATGACCTTATATCCTTTGGCAGCGCCGACTAGTGAAAGTCCTACGCCTGTATTTCCACTTGTTGCTTCGATGATGGTGTCGCCAGGTTTGAGGCTTCCATCTTTCTCAGCTGTTTCGATGATGTTTAAAGCGATACGATCTTTCACAGATCCACCGGCGTTAAACGACTCGACTTTTACATATACATCTGCAGAATCGTCTGAAACTAAGCGATTTAGTTTCACAAGGGGAGTGTTCCCGATTAATTCTGTAATAGCTTCTACTGATTTGACCATAAATGATCCCTCCATAAAGTTAGACTGGGCAACTTTAAGGGTTGCTTGTTACCATTGTAACGGTGTTTGGACTTAGGAACAATACTTTTGTTTCAAAAAAACAGAAAAAATATAGAAAATTCAAATTAGGTGTGATACACTATCTGCTAGCAAGGGCTTTTAAACTCATCCAGAGAGGTGAGAAAGGCTAAGATCAAGTTTATTAGACTAGCCCTACGCTTAAAAACATAGGGCTTTTTGTGTGCACAAAAACGCCCGGAAAAGAGGGTAAAATGGAGTTACAAACTTCCAAAGTCGATCTGTTGTTAGATGTGGATCAAAAACCGGAGTTCGTGCCTGGGCTGTTCTTGAGCCTGCAGCACGTGTTTGCGATGTTTGGTGCCACTGTTTTAGTGCCGTTAACATTGGGGATGCCAGTATCGGTTGCTTTATTTGCGTCAGGAGTAGGAACGTTAATCTATATGGTTGCGACGCAGTTTAAAGTACCTGTTTACTTGGGATCCTCTTTTGCTTTTATTACGGCAATGCAATTCGCGATGACGCAAATGGATGGAAAACCAGACGCTGCGCAAACAGGGGTTGTGTTAGTCGGACTACTTTATGTGGTGGTGGCCTTATTTGTTAAATTCTTAGGAACGAATTGGATTAACCGACTCTTACCGCCAATTGTTATTGGGCCAATGATTATTGTAATTGGGTTGGGACTTGCTAATAGTGCAGTGAAGAATGCGGGCTTTGTAGTAGATGGAGACTGGAAACCAATGCTGGTTGCGACCGTGACTTTCTTAATAACGGCATTTATTAATACAAAAGCAAAAGGCTTCTTGAAAATCATCCCATTCCTATTCGGGATTATCGGTGGTTATATCGTGGCCATCTTCTTTGGACTCGTCGATTTCACAAAAGTCATTGAAGCGCAATGGATTGCTTTGCCAGAATTATACTTGCCATTTAATACAAACGGATTCTTCCATCAATATAACTTATACTTTGGGCCTGAAACATGGGCGCTTCTGCCAGTAGCGGTTGTAACGATTGCGGAACATATCGGGGATCATACGGTATTAAGTGAAATCTGTGGACGTCAATTCTTGAAAGACCCAGGCTTACACCGCACACTCATCGGGGACGGGGTGGCAACAGCCGTATCTGCCTTCCTAGGAGGTCCGGCCAATACCACTTACGGTGAAAATACAGGGGTTGTAGGGTTGACACGTATCGCATCGGTATCGGTTATCCGTAACGCAGCACTGATTGCGATTGGATTTAGTTTCTTTGGTAAATTCACAGCGCTGATTCGTACAATTCCAAACGCAGTACTTGGTGGCATGGCGATTCTCTTATACGGGGTGATTGCTTCAAACGGGTTGAAGGTATTAATCGAAAAACAAGTGGACTTTAGACAAGTACGAAATCTCATTATCGCAAGTTCGATGTTAGTACTTGGACTTGGTTCAGCAGTGCTTGAAGTAGGACCTGTCACTTTATCAGGAACAGCGCTTTGTGCGATTGCGGGAATCGTCTTAAACTTAATCTTGCCTCGTGAGAAAACAGAAGAAAAATAATTAAAACGTTAGTGAACCGTAAAAGGCGTCAGTTTTCTGGCGTCTTTTTTGTACTTGTGAATGACGGTTTCAAGCATAAAAAGGGATTTATATAAAAAATAGACGAAAGGAAATTCGACGAGCTTCTTAGGAATAATTCTATGCGTCCTAAATCTTTATAGAAAAGAGTGGAGATTAAGCAGTAATTACTTGCTAGCGCCCTTTATAGTCTTATATTATATAAGTAATGTAGTTTATACTATTTACAAAATTATATAAAAATGAATGTTTTTGACCGTTTTAATGATGTAAAAAAACAAGTTGCAGGAGGAGCTTTATGCTTACTGAAAAGCGTAGAAGAATTATTTTGGACTTATTAGAAAAAGAAGACATGGTTCACCTTAAAGACTTAATGGTGGCGTTGGGGGCTTCTGAATCAACGGTTCGTCGTGACCTATCTTTACTAGAAGAGGAAGGAACGCTGATTCGTGTGCATGGTGGAGCCAAACGCGTGTATTCGAAAGAATATGAACCAACGACAAAGGAAAAAGAACGCTCCAATCGACGTGAAAAAGAATGTATCGGCCGCTATGCCGCGTCTCTTGTCACAAAAGGGGAGACGATTTATATGGACGCTGGAACAACAACGCTTCGTATGATTCCTCACTTAGAAGGAAAAGACGTGACAGTCATTACAAATGGCGTGCAACAAGCGCACTTATTAGCGGACTATGGCATTAAAACGGTTCTTCTTGGAGGACAAGTCAAAACTGAGACGAGCGCGGTGGTAGGACCGCTTGCGCAAAACCAATTACGCGAGTATTTTTTCAAAAAAGCATTTCTTGGAATGAACGGGGTTGATTTAAATTATGGATATACGACTCCAGACGAAGAGGAAGCAACGATTAAAAAAATTGCGATTCATAAGAGTCATCAAGCATATGTGTTGGCGGATTCAAGTAAATTTGCTAAAGTAAGTCTTTGTAAAGTAGCTGATTTTCATCAAGTAACAATGGTAACAAACACGACGAAGGAGCAAGCTGACTTACGTTACCGTATGGCAGGGAGCATTCGTCTTGTTGAAATGGACGCATAATAAAGGAGAGATAGCATGATTTATACGATTACGTTTAACCCAGCGATTGACCTTGTTGTTAAAGTTCCAAACTGTGAACTGGGCACCTTAAACCGTTCTGTTGAAGAAAACTACGTGGCAGGTGGAAAAGGCATTAATATGTCTGTCATTTTGAAACGTCTAGGATTCGATAATACCGCAACAGGTTTCTTGGCAGGTTTCTCAGGAAACTTCATTAAAGAATCGTTGCAAGCGGAAGGAATTCATACGAACTTCATCGAAATCGACGGTGTTACACGTATTAATTTGAAATTAAAGAGTACTGAAGAAACGGAAATCAATGCGAATGGCCCTTTGGTATCTGCAGAAGATTTTGCTCGTTTAGTACAGTACTTTGAAGCAAACTTGCAATCAGGGGACGTGGTGTTCTTAGCTGGAAATGCCGGTAATGGGATGGACCACTCCGCGTACACAACGATTGCAAAATTATGCGACGATAAAGGCGTAAAATTAGTGTTGGATACCACAAAAGAGTTGTTAACGAAATGTCTTCCATATCACCCATTTATTATCAAACCAAACCATCATGAGTTAGGTGAGATTTTTGGCGTGACGATTGAAACCGAAGAACAAATTGTCGATTATGCGAAAAAACTCCAAGAAATGGGAGCGCGAAATGTATTAATTTCTCGCGGTGGAGATGGCGCACTGTTGCTAGCTGAAACTGGGGAAGTCTATACATCGAATGTTCCAAAAGGAAAATTAGTAAACTCAGTTGGAGCAGGAGACTCAATGCTTTCAGGCTTTATGGCGAAATTTATTGAAACCAAAGATTACGCAGCAAGCTTGAAACAAGGAGCCGCTACAGGAAGTGCGACAGCCTTCTCTGTAGGAATTGCTGAAAAATCATTTATCGAAGAATTGTTACCACAAGTAGTGGTTACAAAACTGTAAGCGTAAAGGAGTAGAAAATGAAGTTATCAGATTTATTTATTAAAGAAGCGATGGATCTATCGCTAAAAACAACAACGAAACAAGAAACATTAGCCCATTTAGCAGGAAACTTTGCCAGCCTTGGTAAAGTGAGTGATGTGGATGCATACGTTGAAGCCCTAGAAGCTCGTGAAGCTCAATCAACAACAGGTGTGGGGGATGAAATTGCGATTCCTCACGCACAACACGAATCCATTACAGAGGCTGCGATTGTTTTCGGACGTAGCGAACAAGGAATCGAGTGGGAATCATTTGACGGCCAACCTGCAAAACTTATCTTCATGATTGCAGCGCCTGCAGGGGGCGGAGGCGAGCACTTGCAAGCCTTAGCAAAACTTTCTTCAGTATTAATGAACCCTGAAGCAAAAGCGGAACTTCTTCAAGCAGGAAGCACAGACGAAGTCGTTGAAGTCTTCAAGAAATTCGAAGAGCCTCAAGAAGAAACTGTTGAAGAAGCAGCAGAGGAAGCAGCTCCTTCAAACGAAGACGTGTATGTATTAGCGGTAACAGCCTGTCCAACAGGAATCGCGCATACGTTCATGGCCGAAGAAAAATTAAAACAAGCAGGTAAAGCGGCTGGTTACAAGATTAAAGTGGAAACAAACGGACAATCAGGTATCGGCAACCGTTTAACAAAAGAAGATATCGAACGCGCAACAGCGATTATCGTTGCAGCAGACAAACAAGTGGAAATGGCTCGTTTTGACGGTAAGCCAGTTATCATCACAAAAGTAGCGGATGGGATTAATAAAGCGGACGAATTAGTAGCACGCGCTGCAAAAGCGGACGCTCCAATTTACCATGCTAGTGAGGATGCAAATGCCACAGAAGAAAGTGTTGAAGGGGAGTCTCTTGGTCGCCAATTCTACAAACACTTAATGAATGGTGTGTCGCACATGTTACCATTCGTTGTAGCCGGTGGGATTTTAATTGCGGTGTCATTCTTCTGGGGAATTACTTCATACGATGTGACAGATACAGCAAATTATAATCCAATTGCTGAAGCGATTTTCCGTATGGGTAAATTAGCCTTTGCGATGATGCTTCCAATGTTAGCTGGTTTCATCGGGCAATCAATGGCGGACCGCCCAGGTTTAGTGGTTGGTTTCATGGGTGGGGTATTTGCGAACCCTGCTTTATTCACAGATTTCGCAACAGGCGGAGTCTTCGCTGAAGGTTATGTTTCTTCAGGATTCCTTGGTGCCTTAGTGGCTGGTTTCTTAGCAGGTGGAATTATCGCATTCTTGAAATGGGCATTCTCATGGTTACCAAAACCATTGGAAGGATTAAAACCAATCTTCCTATTCCCAGTGTTCGGGGTTCTGATCATGGGTGGTTTAATGCTATTCGTGATTAACGGACCAATGGGAGCTGTTACGAACGGATTAGTCAACTTCTTAGAAAATGTTCCTACTGAACTTGGCATCGTATTAGGATTCTTAGTAGGTGCGATGATGTCGATCGATATGGGTGGCCCAATTAATAAAGCGGCTTACGTAACAGGGACAGCCTTAGTCACAAGTTCAGGAACAGCTGGTTCAGACGTAATGGCGGCTGTAATGGTCGGCGGTATGGTACCACCACTTGCAATCGCAATTGCAGCAACAATCAATAAGAATTTATTTACAGAAGCAGAACGTAACAGTGCGTATGTTAACTACGTCATGGGTGCAGCCTTCATTACAGAAGGAGCGATTCCTTTCGCTGCAGCTCATCCATTACAAGTTATCCCACCATTAGCATTTGCTTCAGGTGTAGCGGGTGCCTTATCAATGGCATTTGGCATTGTGAGCCGTGTTCCTCACGGTGGAATATTCGCAGCGTTTGTTAACGGGGTATCCAATCCATTAGTATTCATTGCAATCTGGATTTTCTGTGGTTTCATCGGAGCGTTATTATTAAACGTGACACTTTCTAAAAAAAACAAAGCTAAATAATTAGAGTTGAATTTGGGCTTCTAGGATTTTCCTAGGAGTCTTTTTGGCAAAAATTTTGAATGTCATGTTTGTTGTTAGAGTTTTGGAGTTGCAAAAAAAGAACTACAGGAGTATATTAAAAACAGTTAAATATGTGAAAAGTACAAAGGGGTGCCACTTTTGGCTGAGATGTAGTTACAAACCCTTGAACCTGTTACGTTAGTACGTGCGTAGGAATTGTATTTGATTTCGAAGTTTTAGACGGAGTCTCTTTGTGTTTTTCAACAAACGAAGGAGGCTCTTTTTTTTATGGAGAGAAATGTTTTAGTATGGGTAGAAGTTGCAATTATTGCAGCGTTGTCAATGTCACTGTCCTTTATTCCGGACTTTGCTGGGTGGTTTACACCGTCGTGGGGAGCAATTATTCTTGTTATTTTTTCACTACGTCGTGGCTTGACACCAGGTTTAGCAGCAGGATTGCTATGGGGATTACTCCACTTTGCGTTAGGTAAAGTATATTTCTTGTCTGTTGAACAAGTACTCATTGAATATGTCATTGCATTTGCAGTGATGGGACTTGCAGGACTTCTATATAGTCCGTTCCAAAAAGCATTAAAAGCTGAGAAATATACAAGTGCGATTACGTCAGCTTGTACTGCAGCTTTTGTAGGAGTAGGCGTTCGCTACTTCTTCCACTATATTGCCGGGGTAATTTTCTGGGGTAAATATGCACCAGAAGGAATGAGCCCATGGTTATATTCACTTACTGTAAACGGGACAGCGGCACTAGGGACTTTCATTGTGGTAGTGATTGCGTGTGTGGCGCTGATTCGTCAAAAAAAATTATGGATAGCTCACTAGGGAAATTGTGCTTTCCGAGTCCTGGTTTAACCTGAAACCAGGGCTCTTTTTTGTTGGAAGAAATTAAGGGTAAAGCACTTCGTGCGCTTTGGATGTCTCTGTAGTAGAAATGATAGCTGCAACGGGTTGAGCCTGAGGTCTCAACTCCTACCAAGCTTCAAACTGACACTAGGAATAAATTCCAAGTGTCAGTAATTCACATTGGTTGCACTCGCTATTATCACTACTACAGAATCCAAAGCACTCGTGCTTTACTAATAATAAGTCTGGTTTTAGTTAAATCCATTTTCCTAGGAGCTAGGAGGGGAAAGAGTAAGACACTTCGTGCCTTCAAATAACTCTATAGTAGTCATTAGTGCTGTATCGACCTGAGCCTGGGTCTCAGGTCTATCGAGCTTCAAACTGACACTAGGAATAAATTCCAAGTGTCAGTAATTCACATCGATTACAACCGCTACAATGACTACTATAGAATTTGAAGGCACTCATTTTTCTTACTCTTTTTCAGTAAATGAATCTGGTTTCGGTTAACCCATTTTAAAGGGTGGTCGGAGAAGAAGAAAAAGTGTGTGCTGTTCACTGGTTAGTGGAGAAGGCACTCGTGCTGTACCAATAAGAGTCCTGGTTTCGGTTAAATCTGTTAATATGATGTTTGCGGGAGTGAGAGTTTGACAGGAGGTCATTTCAATAGTAAAGTAAACAGTGAAAGAGGTGTTGGTATGGTTACAGAATGCGAAAAAATAAATGTGTCTCATGAGATTTGGATGATGATTATGAAAATCTACAATGAGAACTTGAAAACTTTTTCGATGTCATTAAAAGAAGTCGGGTTGAATCCAACACATTTTGAAGTGTTATATCTGATTTTCCAAAATCAAATGATGGATCAAAAGACGATTGCGCAAACGTTGAATTTGACGCAGGGGAATATTACGCATTGTATTCGTCATTTAGAAAAGTTGGAGTTGATTGCGGTTGAAAAAGACTGGAAGACAAAACATATTTCATTGACAGAAAAAGGGAAGAAGTTACTCGATGATTTAATTCCAGCGCAAAATCAAATGATGGAGCATACATTGAGTGGATTGGACTGCAACCAAAAGCAACAATTGCGTGAGTTGCTAGTTACATTTGCAAATACGTGTAAGAAGACTGTTTAAGTAAATTTTAAGTACGAAACGAATACTGAAGAAAAGAAGAGGGTTAAATATGAGAATTTTAGTAGCAGAAGATGAAATTGATTTAGCCGAAGCGCTGAAAATGATGTTAGAAATGCAAAAATATAGCGTGGAACTCGTTCACGACGGGGAAGATGCGCTGTTTTATGCCGAATCAACACCATATGATTTAATTTTACTGGATGTCATGATGCCGAAGAAATCTGGAGTGGAAGTAGTGCGTGAATTACGTGCAGGAGGGAATACAACCCCCGTACTTATGCTCACAGCTAAAAGCCAACTGGAAGATAAGGTCACAGGATTGGAGGAAGGTGCGGACGATTATTTAACGAAACCGTTCGAAGCGCCTGAATTGTTAGCGCGTGTGAAATCATTACTTCGCCGTCCAAATGTTTTCATGTCTTCAGTGATGACCGTTGGAAATGTTGAATTAAATCGCGATAAGTTCACGTTGCAATCCGCTAGTGGACAAGTGTTGTTGAACAATAAAGAGTTTCAATTGATGGAATACTTTATGATGAATAGTAATCAAGTATTATCGACCGAGTTAATTATGGAAAAAGTATGGGGACTCGACTCAGACGCAGAAATTAATGTTGTGTGGGTGAATATCTCATCTCTTCGTAAGAAATTAGCCAGTATTGAGGCAAACGTGACGATTAAATCTGCACGTGGTCTTGGCTATCAGTTGATGGTCGAAACATAATTACATTAAAAAAATGAATGACATTTAATAAAAGGGGAGCTTGCATGTTTAAACAACTTCAAAAAAGCTTTGTAAAAACTGCCATGCTGTCGTTTACGGCAGTATTACTAGTTGTGTTAGTAGCCGTAAACGTAGTGAACTATGAACAATCGGTGGCGCAAGTAGACCGTATATCCACGATGTTGATTAATAATAATGGCGAGTTTCCAGATACACCCGATACGAAAGAACCTAAAGAACATCCAGTCTATGGAATGCCAAAGGGTGAGAAGTTTGGGGAAGATGACCAATTGTCAACACGTTACGCAGTTGTAAGAATCTCAAATGATACCGTTCAATCGGTGGACAAATCCCGGTTAGTGTCTATTGACGAAGCTACGTTGAAAGAAATCGCTCTTCGTATTGCAAAAGGAAATACGGTTTATGGCTGGGAAGGAAGTTTAAGATATCAAATTTCTAGAAGTGATACAGAAACAATGATTGTATTAGTTGATGCGAATAGTGAAGTACAGCAGAATACAAGATTGTTTATGGTCACATTAACCGTATTTATTTTATGTATACTCGTTGTATATGTACTCGTTCGACTTGCATCTAACCGTGCCATTCGTCCGTTTGTTGAAAATGTGGAACGTCAACAGCAATTCGTATCTAATGCCAGCCACGAGATTAAAACGCCATTAGCCGTTTTATCGGCTAATACGGATTTACTGGCAATGATGGGGACCGATGCTAAATTTGTCGACAGCAATAAACGCCAAATTAAGCGTCTGAACTCTCTTGTAGAACAGATGTTAATTCTTTCAAGATACGATGAAGGAGAGGCGGCTTGGACAAAAGAAGAAGTGGATTTAGTAGCCATTACAAAATCGATTGTTGAAGAATTCTTGCCAGTGTTAAATGAAAAAGGACTCCAGGTGGAATTTACTGGAGAGGGCCAATCCATCATTACAGCCAATAAGACTGCGATGACGGAGTTAATCCGGATTTTAATGGATAACGCGATGAAGTATACGGTAGGCACACCTATCATCACAGTCGAGGCAAAAAGTAATGGATTGGCCATCGGAAATGAAACTGAACCGATGACAAAAGAGCAAGTGAGTCAGATTTTCGATCGGTTCTACCGTGTAGATAGTTCGAGAAATCGTACGACAGGCGGTAGCGGACTAGGTCTTTCAATCGCGCAGAAGATAGCCGAAACCAATCAGTTGTGCTTGAGCGCTGAGCTTATCAGTAGTAGTCAGATTCGTTTTGTCATTGAGGGTAAAGAAAATGGATGAACGAGTTGCATATGAAGTGTTAGAGGTGGTTGGTGAAATTCCGAGAGGAAAAGTTGCTACCTATGGACAAATTGCTAGTCTCGTAGGTCGTCCGAAAAATGCAAGGTTAGTTGGAAGAATTTTAAGTCAGGTAGATTTATATGGCCACTATCCTTGTCACAGGGTTGTGAATGCAAAAGGAAGACTTGTGCTGGGATGGCTTGACCAAAAAGCATTGTTAGAATCAGAAGGAATCCTTTTTGAAAGTCCAACAAATGTTTCGCTGAAAAAATATCAATGGAATCCTGAAGAGGATTAGCCCAATCTGTAGAAAAGATTGGGCTTTTATTTTTATAGTGATTTAAGATAGATAGAAAAACCAAAGATATTGAAAATTATTCCAGCGTCTTTTTTCGTACGAAATTATCATATATGGTAATTATCATATATGATAATTTTCAGTAAAAATACTTTTTCGAAAATCTTTTTTGTTTTAAGTTCATTTTAAGTAAACTCGTTATGATGAAACCATCAACAAATAGTTGATAGGAAGCGAGGGGGACCAAAATGAAGAGAAGCAAAATGATTGTTCTATTATCCACGATTACTATTGCAACTACTTTAGTTGCATGTCAAAACACACAAGCACAAACACAAGAGTCTGCGACTGCTCAAGTCGAAGCACAACAGAGTCCCCCAGCTAAACCTGGAGGAGAAGGGTTTGGCGGAAGCGACCAAGTGACACAAGGTGAGGCAGCAACAAACTTAACATCAGATGCAACAGTAACAGGAGAAACTTATGAATCTACCGGAGATGACGAAAATGCACTCCGCGTCACAGGAGCAACTGTCACATTAGACGGCGTAACGATTAACAAAACAGCTGGAGCAACATCGAATACAGAAAATGGAGACTTCTACGGAATGAACGCAGGATTCTTAGCGACCGATGGAGCAACGGTAACGATTACAAACTCAACTGTAAATACAACTGCACAAAACGGGAATGGGGTATTCAGTTACGGGTCAGGGACGACAGTCAATATATCAGACACAACAATTACAACAACAAAAGACAACTCAGGTGGTATCCACACCACTGGGGGCGGGACGATGAACGCTACTAACTTGACGGTAAACACCGCAGGAAATTCATCAGCAGCGATTCGTACAGACCGTGGTGGAGGTACAGTAGTCGTAGATAAAGGAACTTACACTTCTACAGGATACAACTCACCAGCCGTATACTCTACGGCGAATGTAACTGTTAAAAATGCAACATTGAACGCTGAAAACTCAGAAGCGCTTGTAATCGAAGGTCAAAATTCGATTACATTAGAAAACACTAACGTAACAGGGAATATGAGTTCAACAGAAGGAAGCTCTTCAGACAACAACGTGCACAACGTGATGATTTACCAATCAATGTCAGGAGATGCAGAAAGTGGAACATCTACTTTCACAATGAAAGGCGGCACTTTAACAGGACGTAACGGAGACCAAATCTACGTAACGAACACACACAGCGTCATCACATTAGAAGACGTAACAATCACCAATCAAGATTCATCAGGCAGATTGTTAGCAGTCTTAGGAAATGATGGAACACGTGGCTGGGGTACAGCCGGTGCCAATGGTGGTCAAGTTGAATTAACAACGACAAACCAAACATTAACTGGAGCGATTGAGGTGGATACCGTATCTACATTGAACTTCACAATGGGTAAAGGAACAAACTTTACAGGTACCATCAATATCGTAGAAAATGCCGAAGGAGGGACTGCCGTGGACAATAACGCAGTAATCACAGTAGAAGAGGGGGCGACATGGACATTGACAGGGAATGTCACAATCACATCATTAGAAAACAAAGGTACAATCAACTTTAACGGATATACAATCACATTAGCGGATGGTACGGTCCTAAAATAAAACTTAACTGATGGAAGCTAGGCTACGGTCTAGCTTCTTTTTTGTTCAATGGTTTCACGAATTTCAAGATTTTGAAACAGTGGAGGGAAGGAAGTTTGTAGTTTTTCTATAAGTAGATGAAAGGGGGATATTGTGATAAAATCAAAGAATAATCACTAAAAAAGAGGTGCACTTATGGATCAAAATGAAAACAAAAATCTTGAAACCGTTGCTGAAAAAGCTACAGAAGTAAAAGACGAAGTAGTAGAAGCAGCGAAAGAAACAGCTGAAGAAGTGAAAGAAGTAGCCGAAACAGTTGTTGAAGAAGCAAAAGAAGCAAAAGCTCCTGAAGCAGATGGCGACTTCAAAGAAGTTGTTGAAGACGTAAAAGAAAAAGCAGAAGAGGCTGCTGAAAAAGCAAAAGAAGTAGCTGGTGTTGCAAAAGAAAAAATCGGAGAAGCAGCAAGCAAAGTATTCACAGAAGAAAACAAAGAAAAAATCAATGATGCACTTGGAAAAGTGTCTGGCTATAATAAAAATTCATTATTCGAAAAAATCTTCTTTGGACTTTCTGTGCTTATCGCACTTCTTGCTGCGCTTGTGACATTAAACGGATTAAGTTTCTTATTCGGAAATTCAAATGTCACTCTTGCTAATTTAGGAAGTTATATGTCTACAATGGTGAATAAGGTGAAAAACTTAAACCTATACTTTGGATTAACATTCTTCTTTACAATCGTAGCAACAGTATTCGTAGCATACTTCTTCTACGCTGCTAAAAAAGAAGGTAAGAACTTATGGACAAACGTAAACGTTGCTTCATTAGGAATGGTGTTATCTGTTTACTTGGCACACATCTTTGGTTCAGGATTCATTAGCGGATTAGGTTTGTTGACTGATGTTTTCAACGGAAAAGCAAACTCAACCATCTCAACAATTCAAAGTCTTTCAGATGGTTTACAAACAGGATCAAAAATTGCGTTTCTGTTCTATGTTGTTGCTCTAGCATGTTCAGTTGCGACAGTGTACTTCTACTACCAAAAATTATTCCAAAAGAAAGCGCAATAAGCGACGGAACCAATGAAAAAATTCTTTCAAATCATTTTAGGGATTAGTTTCCTATTTCTATTAGTGGGTTGTACCTCGTAAGAAACTGCGACCTTTACTCAAAAATCAAATTGCGCGGAATTTTTTGTGACTTATACGTATGATAAAAATAAAGATACCGTGACAAAGATTAAGATAGAAGTGAATCAGTCTGCTGAATTCACGGAAGCTTGCAAGGAAAATGAAAAACTCTTTGAAGAACTTAAGGGGATTGATGGAGCAGTGACTTCCATCACAGAAAAAGAGGACAAACTGATTTCATCCGTTGAAATCGATTTAAAGAAAATGAAGTGGTCAACAATAAAGAAAAGTGACAATTTATTACTTTACGGCCTTGATCAGAGTAGTTACTTGATAGGAGAAGACGAAGATGCTTCATTTTCTAGAAGTAAAAAAGCTGCCGAAATACTGGATTTTAAAGAACAAACGAAATAATGAAATGACTTATGGAT
Source organism: uncultured Streptococcus sp. (assembly GCA_963540995.1). Classification (GTDB taxonomy): domain Bacteria; phylum Bacillota; class Bacilli; order Lactobacillales; family Aerococcaceae; genus Granulicatella. Next base: position 1,563 of record CAUTST010000013.1, on the reverse strand, counting down.
AAAATTTTCCATGAGTCATTTTTTGTTTTAACTACAATTTAAGTAAGCCTCGTATACTAAAACCATCAACAAAAGAAAGAGAGGAAACTGAGATGAAAAAGAATAAAGTTTTACTTACAACAACCTTATTAATTTCATTAGGGTTAGCAGGATGTAGCACGCAAGGGACTACGGTGCAAACTCAAACGACTCAGACGCAAACAACGACAACAACAGCAGCAGCAACAACTGGAACAACTACTTATTTTGAGTCATCCGATTTAACAGCAACTTATGATGAATCGACCGCTACAAAAATTTCACTCCAAGGAACAACAGCTACTGCTTCAGGCGAAGGGGTAACGGTGAATGGAAGTACAGTGGAAATTACAAAAGCTGGCACTTACATCATTGAAGGAACAGCAACGCAGGCTCAAATTAAAGTAGCCGCTGGAGTCGAAGATGAAGTTCATGTAGTCTTCAAAAACGCGACGATTAAAAATACAGAAGCACCATTTATCGTGAGTTCAGCGAAAAAAGTAACGGTGACATTAGCGGACGGAACGACAAACGAATTAGCCGATGAAAGTTCTTCAACGGTGAAAGGAGCCTTCTACGCAGAAAGCGATGTGACGATTAACGGGAAAGGTTCATTAACTGTAACCGGAAATGCTAGCAACGCCATCAACGTGACTGGTGGATTGAAAATTGTCGATGCTACGATTACAGCCACAGCTCAAAATGATGCCATCACAGCTAGTGATTATATCTACGCCACTGGAGCAACCTTAAACTTAACAGCGACAGAAGATGGTATTAACGCGAATAATGAAAAAGACGTTCTTTTAGGAAATGTTTACTTAACAAATACTAAAGTCACTTCAGCTGCAGGAGACGATGGAATTCGTGCTTCAGGAACGTTAACTGTAGATACAGGCGCTGATGTAACAGTCCAAAAAAGTGATGAAGGTTTTGAAGCTCGTGTGATTCAAATCTTAGACGGAAAAGTTTCAGTCACTTCTTCAGACGACGGAATGGTTGTAAAATCTTGGACATGGGATTTAGATTCTACCGATGGCATTAATAATGTGGACCAAGCAGAAGATGTGAAATTAGTCATCGATGGCGGAACCATTACAATTGATGCTGAAGGGGACGGAATTGACTCAAATGGAGATCTTCAAATCAATGGAGGTACATTAGTGGTCAATGGCCCTACGCAAGGTGGAAACGGAGCTCTTGACTATGACAATACCGGTCTTCTAAACGGTGGTACAGTCTTATTCGTAGATACTGGAGACATGGCAATGGGCTTTGACTCAAGTTCAAATCAAGCTTACTTGATGGGATCTATTAGTGGTGAGGCTGGATCGACTGTAGAAGTCTTAGATTCTTCAGGAAATACTGTGATTAGCTTAGACACAACGAAAACATTCTCATATGTATTAGTAAGTAGCGATAAAATTGTCGAAGGAGAAACGTACACGATTAAAGTCGGTTCTCAAACAATCTCAGTGACTGCTTCAAAAGAAGCCACTAGATCAAGCGGACCTGGCGGAGGCTCTGGACAAGGTGGACCTGGCG
>CAUTST010000012.1:0-38468 GCA_963540995.1 uncultured Streptococcus sp. | reverse complement strand
AGCCCCAGCGGCTTCCCCTGCACCAGCAGCACCAGCAGCAGGAAACACTTTCCAATTCAAATTACCTGACATCGGTGAAGGAATTGCAGAAGGTGAAATCGTAAAAATCGACATCAAAGTAGGCGATAAAATTGCTGAAGATGACATTTTATTCGAAGTACAAAACGATAAATCAGTAGAATCTATTCCTTCTCCAGTAGCTGGAACTGTTACAGCAGTTTTAGTTTCTGAAGGAACAGTAGCTCACGTTGGTGACGTAATCGTTGAAATCGCAACAGAAGGCGGATCTCACGCACCAGCAGCAGCGGCTCCAGCTCCGGCGGCAGCAACACCTGCACCAGCGGCACCTGCAGCTCCAACTGGAGTACCAGCAGCAAGCAACCCTGGTAAATTAGTATTAGCAATGCCTTCAGTTCGTCAATATGCACGTGAAAAAGGTGTTGATATTACAGCAGTCGTTCCAACTGGTAAAGGCGGACGCATCACTCGTGAAGACATCGACAACTTCGGTGGCGCACCAGTAGCAGCACCACAAGCTCCAGTAGCAGTAGAAGCTCCAGCAGCATCTACACCAGCAGCTCCAGCTCAAGCATCTGCACCAGCAGCGGCTCCAGCTCCAGCTAAACCATTCGTTGGATCAGCTGAACGTGAAGAACGTGTTAAATTAACTCCAATGCGTAAAGCAATTTCTAAAGCAATGGTTAACAGCAAACACACTGCACCACACGTTACATTACATGACCAAGTTGAAGTTTCTAAACTTTGGGATCACCGTAAGAAATTCAAAGATGTTGCAGCTGCACAAGGTACTAAATTAACATTCTTACCTTACGTTGTTAAAGCTTTAGCAGTAGCAATGAAGAAATTCCCAGTATTGAATGCTTCTATCGACGATGCATCTCAAGAAATTGTTTACAAAAACTACATCAACATCGGTATTGCTACAGATACAGATTTAGGTTTATTCGTTCCAAATATCAAAGATGCGAATACTAAGAGCATGTTCGGTATTGCAGATGAAATTAACGCATTAGCTGCAAAAGCTCATGAAGGTAAATTAACAGCTGCAGAAATGGGACAAGGAACAATTACAATCTCTAACATCGGTTCAGTAGGTGGCGGCTGGTTCACTCCAGTTATCAACTACCCTGAAGTTGCGATTTTAGGTGTTGGTACAATCGTTCGCGAACCAGTAATCAACGAAAACGATGAAATCGTAATCGGACGTAACATGAAATTATCATTAAGCTTTGACCACCGTATCGTGGACGGAGCAACTGCTCAAAAAGCAATGAATGAAATCAAACGTCTATTAAACGATCCAGAATTATTATTAATGGAAGCTTAATTCATTAAATTATTAGGAACGACGTAGATATGGGTTTACGTCGGTTCCTTATTTGAAAACTTTTAAGAGGTGAAAAAAATGGTAGTAGGCGATTTCGCTATTGAACTAGATACAGTCGTAATCGGTGCCGGCCCTGGTGGATATGTTGCAGCTATTCGTGCAGCTCAAGAAGGTCAAAAAGTTGCGATTATCGAGAAAGAATATTTTGGTGGTGTCTGCTTAAACGTTGGATGTATTCCATCTAAAGCGTTAATTGCAGCTGGACATCATTATCAAGAAGCACAACACTCAGAAGTATTTGGTGTGACTGCTAAAGAAGTTGTTTTAGACTTCGCTAAAACTCAAGAATGGAAAGATAACCAAGTTGTTAAGAGATTAACGGCTGGTGTTGAGTACTTATTAAAGAAAAACAAAGTTGAAATTATTAAAGGGGAAGCGTTCTTAGTGGATGAGCACACTTTACGTGTTGTTACTGAAGACAGCGCTCAAACTTATTCTTTCAACCATGCAATCGTAGCTACTGGTAGCCGTCCAATCGAAATCAAAGGTTTCAAATTTGGCGGACGCGTTATCGATTCAACTGGTGGATTGGCACTTAAAGAAGTTCCTAAAAGATTAGTTGTTATCGGTGGTGGGGTTATCGGTTCAGAACTAGGATCAGCATATACCAACTTAGGTTCACAAGTAACAATTCTTGAAGGTGCTCCAAGCATCCTTTCAATGTTCGACAAAGACATGGTTAAACTTGTTGAAGATGACATGGCTAAAAAAGGCGTTACTATCGTAACAAATGCAATGGCTAAAGAAGCTATTGACAATGGTGATAGCGTAACTGTTAAGTATACAGTAGACGGTAAAGAAGAAGCTGTTGAAGCTGATTACGTAATGGTTGCTGTAGGTCGCCGTCCTAACACAGACGAAATTGGTTTAGATGTTGTTGGTGTTGAAATGACTGACCGTGGTTTAGTTAAAGTTGACAACCAAGGACGTACAAACGTTAAATCAATCTTCGCAATTGGTGATATCGTTCCTGGACCAGCTCTTGCTCACAAAGCAAGCTACGAAGGAAAAATCGCTGCAGAAGCAATCTCAGGTAGACCAGTGGCTGTTGACTACCGTGCACTGCCATCTGTTGCCTTCACTGATCCAGAATTAGCTTCAGTTGGTTACACTCAACAACAAGCTAAAGATGCTGGGTTACAAGTAAAAGCTTCTAAATTCCCATTATCAGGAAATGGTCGTGCATTATCATTGAACGCTACTGAAGGTTTCGTTCGTTTAATCACTACTAAAGAAGATAACGTTATCGTTGGTGCACAAGTTGCCGGCGTGAACGCTTCAGATATTATTGCTGAACTAGGTTTAGCAATTGAAGCTGGAATGAATACAGAAGATATCGCATTAACAATCCACTCACATCCATCATTATCAGAAGTAGTTATGGATACTGCTGAATTAGCATTAGGTATGCCAATTCACGTATAATTCTAATGAATACGAAAGAGAACTCGAGATTTCGGGTTCTTTTTTTATTGTTCTAAATCCGAACAATTAATGGGGATAACTTTGAAATATCTATGTTTTTCTTCGGAATAGCTTGCTTGAAGAAGGGGTTATCCCTTATAATGAGGCGTGTAAGACCGAATGTAGGGAACTTTAAACCTCATTCAAGAGAACCTTTATGTAACAAAGGGGGATATTTCATGTCAGAAGACAAGAAATTTAAGGATTCCTACGTACTTTGTATCGGCGGAATGAATGTGGATAAGAAAGTTCAATTGCTCGAGAATCTCGTGCTCGAAACAAGTAATCCTGTCGTCTCGTCGTTGAGTGCCGGTGGTGTTTCAAGAAACATCGCCGAAAACCTTGGTCGTCTGGGGCTACCTGTGAAGATGTTATCGGTAGCAGGAGATGACGAAAGTTTTACTTGGCTTGAAAAAGAGACGGAAGGCATTATCGATTTTTCACTCGTAGACCGATTAAAAGGGAAAACAACGTCGAATTATACAGCAATTTTGGACCTTCAAGGAGATATGTGTCTGGCTTTAGCTGATATGTCTATTTGTGAGGAAATGACGTCAACGTGGCTTTCTTTTCATAAAGAAGCGGTGAAACAAGCAACACTTGTGATTGCGGATCTGAATCTTCCCAAAGAAACCTTACAAGCGCTCATACTGCTGACGAACGAAGAGAAGATTCCACTGGCTATTATTCCAGTGAGCGGACCGAAGATGAAACGAATCCCAGACAATTTACAAGGAGTGACTTGGATTGTCGTCAATTCGGATGAGTCCAAAACGAGGTACGGTGAACATACGCTATCGGAATTAGCTACTTTATGGCAGAAAGATGGCGTAGAAAATATCGTTATTACTAAAGGAACTAAAAGTGGTGTCTTTGCTGACGCTACAGGAGTCGTAAAGACTTTTACACCAATCAAAGCAGAAAAAGTCTGTGATGTGACAGGAGCAGGAGATTCATTTTCTTCTGGAGTCCTCTATGGAGCTCTAAAAGGAGCTAGCTTGGAAGAGTCGATTGGTTACGGATTAACGAATTCGTACTATACGGTCCAAGCCATTGAAACCGTTCGAAAAGACTTAAACGCTAAGTCATTTGAAAAAGAATATCAACAATTAAAGGAAAGAGGTTTATCATGAATCCATTATTATCAATCAGCAAGGAAGTACAACACGCATTAGACAACAACTTACCAGTCGTAGCGTTAGAATCAACAATTATTTCACACGGAATGCCATACCCACAAAACGTTGAAATGGCTAAAACAGTAGAACAAATCATCCGCGACAATGGCGCTGTTCCAGCAACAATTGCTATTATGGATGGAAAATACAAAATCGGTTTAGAAGAAGCAGACTTAGAACGTCTTGCAAAAGAAAAACCAGTTGCAAAAGTATCTCGCCGTGACTTAGCTGAAACATTTGCTAAAGGTGTGTTAGGAGCAACTACAGTAGCGACAACAATGATTGGTGCGCACTTAGCTGGAATTAAAGTATTCGTAACTGGCGGTATCGGTGGGGTTCACCGTGGCGTTGAAGAAACAATGGATATCTCAGCCGATTTAGATGAATTAGGACAAACTCCAGTAACAGTCGTCTGCGCTGGTGCTAAAGCGATTCTTGATTTACCTCGTACACTTGAATATTTAGAAACAAAAGGGGTTCCAGTTGTAGGGTACCAAACTGACTACTTACCAGCATTTTACACTCGTACTTCTGAGTATAAATTAAACAGCCGTGTTGACTCTGCAAAAGAAGTAGCGGAAATGATTCGTTACTCTGAATTACTAGGCCTTAAAGGTGGTATCTTAGTCACAAACCCAATCCCAGCTGAACACGAAATTCCACATGAAAAAATCGATGCGATTATCGATCAAGCGGTTCGTGAAGCGGATGAAAAAGGCGTTCACGGTAAAGATAGCACGCCATTCTTATTAGCGAAAATCGTTGAATTAACAGGCGGGGAAAGCTTGAAGACGAACATCCAGCTTGTTTACAACAATGCGAAACTTGGTGCGCAAATCGCAAAAGAGTATCAAGAAGGAAAATAATAATCGGATTAGTATTCCCTTTATGGATTACTCTGTATCCTTACGGATATCTTCATATTAGCGATAACGGGGCATCGGTTCGAGCCTAGGGTCTCTCACCTTTAAAGCCTCAAAGAGGGCGTATGGATTAAAAATCCTACGCCCTCTTATTCGTTTTAATGCTATTCCCGTTATTGCTATTAATAAATCCGCGGATTCTCTGTAATCCATAGAGGATTATTTTCTTTTGGGAGTTGTGCCCAAGAGGAAAGGAACCTGTGCTTCTCGAGTTAGAGAGTGCGGAAACTTAGACGTGAAGAACGTGCTGATCACAAATTACACTGACCTATGTCATTACGATAAATAAATCCGCGGATTCTCTGTAATCCATAGGGGAATAATTTTCTTTTGGGATTTGTGCCCAAGAGGAAAGGCTCCTGTGCTTGGCGAGTTAGAGAGTGCAGGAATTAAGTTTTAAGGTTGTGCTATCAATAAGAAAAGCTGAAAAGCAGTGATGAAGTTTGAGCGGATTTCGCTAATTTGCGAGCAATCAATCTATTTAGTAAGTTCTAAAGAGTTTTTTTAAACAAAAATGATAGCACCAAGAAGATGATGACGAAGAATCTGGCGGATTTATAGTCGTAGTAATGGGGAAGTGCATTAAATGCGAATTAGCAGGAGTAGAAATTTATTTCTTACTCCTGCTTTGAGGCTTTAAAGGCGAAAGACGTAAGACTTGAGCCGGTGCCCCATTACCGCGACTATTAATACATCCGCATGGATTCGGAGACATCATCTTCTTTTTTAAGAAATTTTTGTTATGCATAAATGGAAACTCTTGCAGAAAAAGTGTATACTAAATAGGTATGATTGTGAGGTGGCGAGATGGCCAATTATAGTTATCCAATTGATTTGGAATGGTCGCATGAAGAGATGAATAAAGTTATCAAGCTTTGGAATGCGGTCGAAGAGGCTTACGAAAAAGGAATCCAAGTAGAAGCTTTTAAAAAAGCCTACCAAGAATTTAAAACGGTAGTCCGTAGTATCGGTGAAGAGAAGAGACTAGGCCGTGAATTCGAGGAAGTGTCTGGATATAGCCTTTATCGTGTTGTCCAAGCAAGTAAAAACGCAACAAAAATTATTCGTATGGAAGGATTGAAAAAATAATGGATTTATTAGCAACACACCTATTAGTAACTGACTGGATTATGGAGGCTGGAGAAAAAATCCGTCACAGCTTTGGTGAACCATTAAAAGTAGATACAAAAACAAGTCGTAACGACTTAGTAACAAACGTTGATAAAGAAATTGAACAATTCTTTATCGCTAAAATTCGTGAACAATTCCCAACACACAAAATCATGGGAGAAGAAGGGTTTGGTGACGAATTAACTTCAATGGACGGTTACGTTTGGTTAATCGACCCAATCGATGGTACTTTGAACTTCGTGAAACGTAAAGAAGATTTCGGTATTATGATTGCTTTATATAAAGATGGTGTAGGTCTATTAGGCTACATTTACGATGTAATGCGTGATCGCTTCGTATACGGTATTAAAGATTATGGTGCGTACTGCAACGGCCGTCGTCTTTCAACTCCTGAAATCCATAGCATTGGCGACAGCTCAATCAACGTGAATGGATTTATGTTATTAGAAGCGACTGAAAAAGAAGCAGAAATGATTCGTAAAGCAATGGTTACTCGTACTTACGGGGCTTCTTCAATTGAGCATATTCAAGTGATTTTAGGAAAATCAGTAGCATATGTTTCTACATTATTAGCACCTTGGGATATCGCACCCGGAATGGTGATTGCTAAAGAATTAGGATTACATTACAGTACAGTGGACGGAAAAGAAGTTGACTTCTTAGTTCCTAATAAAAAGACAACAGGTGTTATCTGTTCAAAAAATATCGCTGACGAAATTATCGCAGCTTTTAAATAAGAGTGAATGAAGGGGCGTAAGATGTTACGCCTCTTTCTTTTAAAGGAGAACGTATGAATATTGCAGTTTATTGTGCGGCAAGCCAAAGTAATTGCCCTGAATTTGACAAAAAAACAGAAGAACTAGGGAAGTGGATGGCGCATCAAAACCACACTCTCGTTTATGGTGGTGGGAATACAGGACTAATGGGAGTAGTTGCAACTGCCGCGATGAAGGAAGGCGGCAAAGTCATTGGCGTGATGCCGCAGTTTTTTGTAGACCGTGAAATTGCAAAACAAGATATCACGAAACTTCATATAGTGGATACGATGTCTACTCGTAAAAATCAGATGATTGCACTCAGTGAAGTATACATTGCGCTACCTGGTGGTCCTGGTACCCTTGAAGAAATTGCAGAAGTGGTTTCTTGGGTGCGTGTAGGCCAAACGCAGGGTATTTGTATTTTCTACAATATGGAAGGCTACTACGATCATTTAGAAGCCTTTTTCGATAAAATGGTGGAGACAAACTTACTGAGCACCAAGGACAGAAGTCAAATTCATTTTGCGAAAACTTTAACTGAAATTGAAGAGTTGATTGAAGCTTATAAAAAGCGTTAGAAGTGATTCTAGCGCTTATTTTTAATAGCGAAAAGGGTAGAACTTTGCTATAATAAAGGATATGAGTTTAAGGGAGGGCAATGAATGGAATTAGAAAAAACAACGCAAATGAACTTGCTTGTAGAGTTCTATGGCAGCCTTTTAACCGATAAACAACTCGAATATATGGAGCTCTATTATGGGGATGATTATTCGCTTGGTGAAATCGCCGAAGAATTTGACGTAAGCCGTCAAGCAGTATATGATAATATCCGCCGCTCGGCAAAACTATTAGAAAACTACGAAGAGAAATTACATCTAGTCGCTGATTTTTATAAACGCCAAGAGCACTATGATGAATTAGAAAAAGAAATTCAAAAGAACTATCCTGAGGCAACACAGCTTGCTTCAATCGTTTCAAAATTACAAGAGATGAATAAATAAACTCAAGGAGTGAAATTATGGCATTCGAAGGATTATCAGATCGCCTGCAAAATGCGATGACTTCCGTTTCACGAAAAGGAAAAATTACGGAAGCTGACTTAAAACAAATGATGCGTGAAGTGCGTCTTGCGCTGTTAGAAGCCGACGTTAACTTCAAAGTGGTAAAAGACTTCGTGCGTAAAGTCAACGAACGTGCACTAGGATCTAATGTGCTTGAAGCATTATCACCAGCTCAACAAGTCGTTAAAATCGTTAACGAAGAATTGACAGAATTAATGGGTGGCGAACAAGCGCCGTTCCGTTTCGAAGCGAAACCGCCAACGGTAGTGATGATGGTCGGTCTACAAGGGGCCGGTAAAACAACGACTGCTGGTAAATTGGCTTCATTCATGGCAAAACATGAAAAGAAACGCCCATTACTCGTTGCTGCCGACGTGTATCGTCCAGCCGCGATTGACCAATTACAAACATTAGGGAAACAATTAAACTTCCCAGTATTCTCACTTGGAAATCAAGTAAGCCCAGTGGAAATCGCAAAACAAGCGATTGAAAAAGCGAAAATTGATGGTCGTGACTTAGTGATTATCGATACGGCCGGTCGTTTGCATATTGACGAAACCTTGATGGAAGAATTACAAAACATCAAGGCAGTCGCAAATCCTAGCGAAATCTTACTCGTTGTCGACTCAATGACAGGGCAAGATGCCGTAAACGTGGCTCAAACATTTAATGAACGTCTGGACATTACAGGGGTTATCCTTACAAAACTTGATGGGGACACTCGTGGTGGTGCGGCTCTATCGATCCGTTCTGTTACAGGAAAACCAATTAAATTTACAGGTCGTGGGGAAAAATTAGAAGACTTCGAAATCTTCTACCCTGAACGTATGGCTTCTCGTATTCTTGGTATGGGGGATATGATGACCCTTATCGAGAAGGCGCAACAAGACTTCGATGAAGCCAAAGCGCAAGAGATGGCAGATAAGATTAAAGCAAACACGTTTGACTTTAATGACTTTATCGACCAATTAGACCAAGTGAATAAGATGGGACCACTTGAGGATATCTTGAAGATGATTCCAGGGTTGAATAAAATGGCTGGTCTAAGCGACTTAAAAGTAGATCCAAAAGATACAGCGCGTATGAAAGCTATTGTCTTATCAATGACTCCACAAGAACGTGAAAATCCAGATATCTTATCACAAGCTCGTCGTAAACGGATTGCGGCAGGTTCGGCTCGTCCTCTTGCTGAAGTAAACCGTTTAATTAAACAGTTCAATGAATCTAAGAAGATGATGAACCAAATGTCCAAAGGTAATATGAAAGGCCTAGAAGGCATGATGAACCAAATGGGCATGGGCGGACGTGGAAACAAGCTCGCTCAAATAGGTATGCAACAATACGCACGCCGTCAAAAACAAAATAAATTGAAAAAATTAAAGAAAAAACGTTAGGAAACAGCGTTATAAAATAATTTAAACCGCAACATCGTACTATCCAGTAAGGTTGCGGTTTTTTTATGGCAATCATAACGCAAAGAAAGGAGAACTCAATGGGAAACCAAACGAAAATAGGGCATGTCATTCCAGCAGTAGTCGCAACGGCAATTATGAGCTTTTGTGGCGTGTTGATTGAAACTGCAATGAACGTAACCTTCCCGACCCTCATGACAGAATTTAATACAGATTCTTCAGGGATTCAATGGGTCACAACAGGATACTTACTAGCCATTGCGATTGTTGTGCCAATTACAGCTTATTTAACACGAAACTACACGATTCGCCAACTCTTCTTGGCAGCAAACCTTTTATTTATTGGCGGGGTCTTAATTGACTGCATTTCACCAAACTTAGCAATTTTATTACTCGGACGCTTTATGCAGGGGATAGGAACAGGGATTGCACTTCCTTTAATGTTCCATATCGTATTAACCAAAGTTCCGCTTCATCAACATGGAACAGTCATCGGGATTGGATCGATGACAACAGCACTCGCTCCACCGATTGGCCCAACATTTGGTGGGGTTGTCTCAAGCGCATTTGGATGGCGTGCGATTTTCTACGCATTGATTCCGTTTTTAGTATTCTCGTTAGTGATGGGGCTTTGGGCGATTCCTTCAGAAGAATCTCCGAAGAAACAACCGTTTAACTTCATGGCATTTGTGACATTAGGGATTGGACTTGCAAGCTTACTAATGGCGATTGAGCATCTATCAGTCCTCTACCTTGGAGTAGTGGTCGTGGCTTTTGCAGCGTTCTTCTACTTTAACAGAGAAAATGCGCTCTTGTCGTTTGAACCGTTTAAGTTTGCGACTTTCAATGCAACATTATATATCGTCTTGGCCTTCCAAGGAATTGTACTTGGATTATCGTTTATTTATCCAAACTACATTCAATTAGCGTGGGGCGAAACAGCTACAGTTGCAGGGCTCTTTATGTTCCCAGGGGCTTCAATGGTAGCCGTTCTTTCAGCCTTGTCTGGTCGCTGGTATGATAAAGCAGGTCCACTAAAACCAATCTTAACAGGGTTAATTTTTGCTGTAATTGGGGGAGTGGCCATCAGCTTTTTCTTCCCAAGATTGACGATTTATCCTTTATTAGCGCTCAACGTCATCTTTATGACAGGGATTGGATTTGTAATGGGAAGCAATGTGACCTATTCATTAGCACAACTAAATTCTGATATTCAAGCCGATGGAAATAGTATCGTGAATACCTTACAACAGTTCACTGGTGCGATTTCAACAACGATTATCGCTCGTATTTTCAGCTCGTTTGATTCGAATTTAGTCACAGCAGGACAAACAAGTATTATCTTTGTAACGACTCTAGCGGTCATCGCACTTGTTGTCTTCTTATGGATTTATCCGCAAACACAAAAGAAAAATTAAACTAATAAGCAATCCTTTTCCAATGGGAGAAGGGTTGTTTTTTTAAGAACTTATTGTATGAAATGAAAAGAGGACTATAGTACAATAAATAGACATGTGAAAGGAGAGGAATATGTATTTATTAAAGAAATTATCGTGGTTTTTTAAATTAGAGTGGAAACGATATACGATTGGAATTATTGCGTTATCGCTCGTCAGTGTATTCAACCTCATTCCGCCAAAAGTGATTGGGGAAGTTGTCGATTCTATTGACCTCAAGACGCTTACAACATCGTCTTTACTATGGAACCTATTGTTGTTACTCCTTTCCGCTTTTGCCATGTATGGTCTTCGCTTTGTATGGAGACTCTTCATTTTTGGAACAGCCATCTCTCTTGAACAAAGACTTCGCAACCGTCTATATGAGCACTTTACAAAGATGTCACCTAGTTTCTATCAAAAGTACCGCTCTGGAGACTTAATGGCGCATGCTACCAATGATGTGAGTGCGGTTGTCATGACTGCAGGTAGCGGTGTGATGTCGGCTGTCGATGCCTCGATTACAGCATTAGTGACTTTAGCGACGATGTTCTTTGTGCTGGATTGGCGATTGACGCTAATTGCCATTATTCCATTGCCACTCCTTGCGATTGCAACAAATATCGTGGTTCGTGCAGAACATGATAGTTTTAAGGAATCACAAGAAGCCTTCTCGTTGTTGAATAACCATGTGAACGAGAGTGTTTCAGGCATAAAAGTGACGAAATCATTTGGCTATGGTGAAAAAGAAACAGCATCGTTTTGGAAAACGAACCAAGATGCATGGAAGAAGAATAATCACGCTGCAAAATATAATAATTTATTCGATCCAATTGTTCTTATTTTCGTAGGGCTAAGCTACTTAATCAGTTTGGGATATGGTGGTTATTTAATTCAACGCGGAGAATTTACAGTTGGGGAAATGATTACCTTTATGACGTATTTAGATATGTTGGTGTGGCCGCTTCAAGCCATTGGTTGGCTCCTTAATATCGGTCAACGTGCAAGTATCTCGTATCGTCGTATTGAAAAATTATTGGAAGAAACAAGCCAAGTCGAAGAAACTCCACACGCACTTCCTATTACAGAAGCTCGTGAGATTGATGTTGCTATTCATAACTTTCAATACGAAGATGTACCAACGTTACAAGACGTAGTATTTAGTCTTCGCCAAGGGCAAACGCTGGGGATTGTAGGCCCAACAGCTTCTGGGAAATCAACGCTTTTAAAATTATTCCTTCGTCAATATGATGCAGGAAAAGAAGAGATTTTAATCAATGGACGTTCCATTCAAGACTATCGCATTAAAGATTTGCGTGCGTTGATGGGGTATGTGCCACAAGAACAGATTCTATTTGCGATGTCGATTAAAGACAATATCCGTTTTGGAAATCCAACGCTTCCTGATGAAGCCGTCGTAGAAGCTACTAAAATCTGCGGATTGTATGACGATATCATGGCGATGCCGGATGGGTTCGATACATTAATCGGAGAGAAGGGTGTGCTTTTATCAGGCGGTCAAAAACAACGTCTATCGATGTCACGCGCGCTGGTTGTGAACCCTGAAATTTTAATGCTTGATGATTCGTTATCTGCGGTTGATGCCAAGACTGAGCATTTAATCTTAGAAAACTTAAAACGTGAACGTAGCGACAAAACAACGATGATTACAGCGAACCGTTTATCAGCGATTGTGCATGCGGACCTTATTATCGTGCTCCAAGATGGACGTATTGTTGAAAAAGGAACGCATGAAGAATTAATGGCGCTTGGTGGTTGGTATGCCAAAACCTACGACCGTCAACAGCTCGAAGCGACACTTGAGGAAGGGGGAAGTGCAATTGAACATGAAAACCTTTAATCGACTCATCGCTTACTTATGGCGTTATAAGAAGTCGAGCACGATTGCGATTTTATTTATCCTCTTATCCAGTGTGACCGCAACGGTAATTCCGCTGATGGCTCGTTATTATATCGATACGTATATTGATAATGGTGTATGGAATGAAGGGTACTGGATCCTTCTTGTTTATTACTCACTATTCTTGCTACGTGTTCTACTTACGTATATTGGGACTTATGCCTTTAGCTATGTATCTAATAGTGTTGTTCGCGATTTGCGTCAAGAGGCCTTTTCGAATATGCAAAAACTCAATATGACGTACTTTGATACAACACCAGCTGGAGCTATCGTTTCTAGGTTAACCAACGATACACAGGCGGTTAGCGATATGTTTAGTTCGATTTTCTCGACGTTTTTGAGCACCTTATTTATTGTCGTGGCCACATTATCTGCGATGTTTAGTATGAATGTAGGACTTACGATTTTAATGGTTCTCTTCATTCCGGTGATGTTTGCATCCGTTAAAATTTATAACCATTTATCTCACAGCGTGATTCGTAAGACGCGTGAGAAGCTTAGCGAGATTAATGTGAAGCTGGCAGAGAGTATTGATGGGATGAAGATGATTCAGGCATTTAATCAAGAAGAACGGTTAAGAAGGGAATTCGAACAAATTAACGAGGAGCATGTACAATTCACGAATCGTTGGATTAACGTGAACAGTTTGTTTCTTCACCCAGCCATGTCGCTTCTCAAGCTTATTGCCTATGCGGTCATTATTTTATACTTTGGCCTAACTTGGAAAGTAGCAGGAGTGACAGCAGGGGTGATGTACGCCTTTATTCAATTCTCTAATCAGTTATTTAATCCATTAATTGATGTAACACAAAACTTCTCGATTATTCAAACATCGGTGATTGCAGCAACTCGTGTCTTTGAAGTCATCGATAATACGGATTACGAACCTGATCAGCTTGGGAAGGTTACTCAGATTAAAAATGGGAAAATTGAATTTAAAAATGTCACTTTCTCTTATGACGGAAAACGAAATGTACTAAAGAACATTAACTTTGTGGTGAATCCAGGAGAGACCGTTGCATTTGTCGGGTCTACGGGTTCAGGGAAGTCTTCCATCATGAACATCTTCTTACGGTTTTATGATTTTAAAGAAGGGGAAATCTTGATTGATGATATTCCAATTCAACACTATTCAAAAGAAGTGCTTCGCGATAAAATCGGACTCGTGCTTCAAGATTCATTCTTATTCCATGGAACGGTTGCTTCCAATATTCGCATGTACCAAGACATCACAGACGAAGACGTGAAACAAGCAAGTGAATTCGTGGATGCGCATCATTTTATCGAGCAGCTGCCACAAGGATATGACCATAAAGTCTCTGAAAAAGGCTCAACGTTCTCTAGCGGC
Organism: uncultured Streptococcus sp.; assembly: GCA_963540995.1. Taxonomy (GTDB): domain Bacteria; phylum Bacillota; class Bacilli; order Lactobacillales; family Aerococcaceae; genus Granulicatella. The sequence goes on along the minus strand of CAUTST010000012.1, from coordinate 24,428 downwards.
GAGCGTCAATTAATCGCCTTTGCAAGAACGATTGCGGCCAATCCGAAAATCCTGATTCTGGATGAAGCAACTGCCAATATCGATTCGCAAACCGAGGAAGTGATTCAAACGTCTCTTAAGAAGATGAGAAACGGTCGAACCACTTTAGCGATTGCGCACAGATTATCGACGATTCAAGATGCCAATCAAATCTTTGTCCTCAATAAAGGAGAAATCGTCGAGAGCGGCACGCATACAGAACTTCTAGAAAAAGAGGGGCTCTACTATAAGATGTATCAACTACAAGCAGGGATGATGCAAGAATAAAACAAACAGGAAAAGACATAGCGAAGAGAATCGTTATGTCTTTTTTTGCCATTGTCACATTTTTGTTACGGTTCATAATTGTTACATCCTTAGTTGAAAAAAAGTTAGTTGTATCAAAATTGATACGTATCATTTTTGATACAAAAGCAGCTTAATATATATGTGTATCATCTGTGATACGGTTCATGCATGACACAACTCGCGTAAAAAAAATACCTTTGAGAAAATTTCTCAAAGGTATTTTGCGTTATTATCTACGGTTTTGTTTACCAGCGTTACGGCCACCTGTTTTATTTTGACGTTGTGCGAACGTTTCTTGTTGAGTCGCTTTTTGAGCGGTTTTACGTGGTGTCGTACGTTGTGGTAACACAATGTTATCATGGTTCAATTCTTCGTCGATTTGAGCTTTAATTTTTGGACGAATATAAGTGTTTTGAATCCATGATTGTAAAATTTGGATAAGGGCAGAGATGAAGAAGTAAATACCAACCCCAGCTGGTGCTTGGAAAGTCATCATGAACATCATTACTGGAAGAATGTAGTTCATTGAACGACTTTGTTTTTTTGTTTCTTCGTCCATTCCCATTTGGCTGACGACTGATTGAACATAGTAAGCTACCATTGTCGCAAGGGCAATTGGTAAGTATTGTGATCCAAGGTTGATTCCCAAGAAATCACTACTTGAAATTTCGTTTGATAATAGAATCGCGTTATACAATCCGCTCCAAATTGGGAGTGCAATCAAGATTGGTAAACATCCTGAACCAAGACCGCCCATTAATGACACGTTATTTAATTTGTATAACTCCATTTGTTCTTGTTGGATTGCAAGTTTTTCTTCAGGAGTTGACGCTTGTTCTGCACGAGCAGTAATCTCAGCAACATAAGGTTTTAATACTGCCATTTTTTCTTGTTGGACAAGCATTGCTTTCATTTGATGGAATTGTGTTGGCATCAGTACGACACGAACGAGCACTGATACGATTACAATTGCAATCGCGTAGTTTCCGTTAAATACGGAAGCAATTTGGTTTAATAACCATTGTGTTGGGACTACTAAATAATTATAGAGCCAACCAACTGGTTCCTTATTTTCATTAAATTGAACGGTACATCCCGCAAGTAGTAGGGGAAGAACTGTAGCAACTAATAGCAGTTGAGCTTTTTTAGTTAGTTTCATAATCACTTTCCTTTTCATTTAATAACATGATTTATTGTACACGTGTTTCGTTGAAAGTGCAACGTTCTTTATATAATTTGGAACTTTGTGTATAGAGGTGGGTCATTGACAACACTTTCTTCATAGCGATCCACACGTCCGTAAGGGGAAGTAGAGGCTTTCACTCTTTCCATAAAACGAGCGACTGCTTTCTCATCGCCTTGTGCTACCGCAAATACAGAGCCATCCATTTTATTTTGAACGGTTCCGCACAGGTCGAGTTGGATGGCTAATTGTTGCGTGAAAAAGCGGAAACCAACCCCTTGAACACGTCCCCAGACGCGAATTTGTCTCGTAATCATGAAAAGACCCCCTAAAATCATAAATTATTTGTCATCTCTATGAAACAAGATTATCATGATTTCGCAAAATTTGGTATACTAATAGACGAGGTGAAAACATGTTTAAAGTAATTGAAACAGTAGGTCAAGATGAACCATGGTGGTTTTTCGATGATTGGGAGAAAATGATTGTTTCTACTGAAGTTTTTAGTACATTAGAAGAAGCGCTGGAAAGCTTTAAGAAGCATGAAGCAAGACTTGAATCAAACTTTCCAGAAAAGCGTGCAAAAGGAGAGAGTGCTGTTGCCTTTTGGACAGAAGAAGAACAAGATTATTGTGTGTCGTGTGAATGTGATGTTCAAATATTCCACGGGCTCATTTTAGTCGATCAGAAGAATCAATTAGTAGAGTTGAAAGGAGAAGGACGTGGCTAAACAAACGAAGAAAAAAAGACAACGAAAAAATACAAAGAATACAAATCCGTTTTTATCCATTGAAGCTGTTGCAGTATTTATTATTGTCTATAGTTTATTAGCAATTTTTCAATTAGGCTTTCTTGGAAAATTCTTTGCGAATCTGATTCGTTTCTTTATCGGAGATTTATTTGTTTTCGGTGGAGTATGCGGCGTTCTAGCTGGATTTGGAATGTTATTCCGTGGAAGAATGCCTAAAATCATGTGGAGATGGACTGCAGCTGCAATTTCTTCAAGCGTGGCGCTACTTCTATTTGTGTCTGTGATGACTTATAGTAGTTTCACTAGTTCAGGTTCTCCAGTATTCCAAGAGATGATGAGTCGCTTTATGGTGGACTTTACTTCAAATACCGTTTCTCAACGTCTCGGTGGTGGAGTATTGGGAACTCTCCTTTATTCTTGTACGTATTTCCTTGTTTCGCAGTGGGGAACTTATTTACTTGTATTCTTATTATTAGGTTGTAGTGCATTATTAATTTTTAACGTCCATTTAAGTGATGTGATGGATTTTGTACGTACGCAAACAGCTAATGCGTCTGAGAAATTAGCCGAGCGTAAAGCAGAACGTGAAGCCCGCCGTATGGAAGAAGAACAAGACGCATCAGAGCAAGTTGTTGCAACCCCAGTAGCTCCAGAGGTAACACCTGTACAAACTGAAACACCTGAAAAACCAAAAGAACCAAGAAAACCTCATTCATTATTAGACCGAATGAAAGATGTATTCTTTGATGAATATGAAGACGAAACATTAACGCAGGAAGAATACACACCGTCTCCAATGGTAGAACCAGTAGAACCGATTCCTCCAATGGAACCAGTAGCACCAGTGATGCCTGTACAACCAGTAGCTCCTGTAGCCGTTCAAAAAACAGAAGAGCCTGAGTTTGAGGATGATGGGGAAGATATCGGAGAACTTTCAATGAGCGGTGAACAAAATGATGAAGATTATCAATTGCCACCAGTGACTTTATTAAATCCCGTACAACAATCAGATCAATCGAATGAACGTACGATTGTGGAACGGAATATGCGCATTTTAGAGCGTACCTTTGCAAGTTTTGGTGTGGATGCCAAAGTCATGCCAAACCCAATGCTTGGACCAGCTGTTACAAAATACGAAATTCAACCAGCAATTGGTGTGAAAGTAAGTAAGATTGTCAACTTGAGTGATGATATTGCTCTTGCACTTGCAGCGAAAGATATTCGTATCGAAGCTCCAATTCCAGGAAAACCTTATGTGGGGATTGAAGTTCCAAATAGCCAAACAAGTTTTGTTTCCTTTAGCGATGTGATTCAATCTGCAATTCAATCACCAAAACCATTAGACGTACCATTAGGAAGAGATATCTCTGGTAATGTTCGTCTTTGCGATATTACAAAAATGCCGCATATGTTAATTGCCGGGTCAACAGGTTCTGGGAAATCCGTATGTATTAACGGTATTATTACTAGTATTTTAATGAAGACAAAACCACATGAAGTGAAATTAATGATGATCGATCCGAAGATGGTAGAGTTGAATGTATATAATGGCATTCCGCATCTATTAACTCCGGTTGTTACGAACCCTCGTAAAGCGGCTCAAGCCTTACAAAAAGTAGTAGCTGAGATGGAAAAACGTTACGAATTATTCGCTTCAATGGGAATGCGTAATATCGATGGGTATAACGCTCATGTCGAACAATATAATCGTGAAACTGGTGAAAATAACCCAACGCTTCCTTATATCGTCGTGATTGTAGACGAGCTTGCGGACTTAATGATGGTTGCAAGTAATGAGGTGGAAGATGCGATTATTCGTCTTGCGCAAATGGCCCGTGCTGCCGGGATTCATATGATTCTTGCAACACAACGTCCATCCGTTGACGTTATTACAGGGATTATTAAAGCCAACGTTCCTTCTCGTATTGCCTTTGCGGTATCCAGTGGTACAGACTCTCGTACGATTATTGACGCCAATGGTGCTGAGAAACTTCTAGGTCGTGGGGATATGCTTTATATGCCAATGGGTGAAAATAAACCAATCCGTGTACAAGGAGCATTCTTAACGGACGAAGAAGTCGAACGTATCGTTGATTTTGTGAAGAATCAACAAGAAGTAGAGTATGATGAAGCGATGATGCCTTCAGAAAATACAACCAATGCTAGCGGAAGTGAACCAGAAGATGAATTATTCTACGAAGTGATTGAACTATTAAAAGAACAAGAAACAATTAGTACCTCTTATTTACAAAGAAGATTCCGTATCGGATTTAACCGTGCAGCGCGTATGATTGATGATTTGGAAGCGCGTGGCTATGTTGGACCTGCTGATGGAAGTAAAGGAAGAAAAGTTAATGTTCATGTTTTCAATAAAAATGACGCTTCCGAACCCGGTGAAACCAATGCATAAAAATGTAAAAACCGAACGTTTTTCATAAAAACAACCTCCAATGAAAAGATTTAGCTTGATTTTCATTCTATTTATGATAGAATGACAGTAGTAAATCATTTATTGGAGGTTTTTTATCGTGAAAACTAAAAAGAATTTAGCTTTATTTGCATTGACACTTGGTGCGACTGCCGTATTAGCAGCATGTGGTGGATCAAAATCTGATAGCTCACAAGCATCTTCTCAAAACGCTGGCTCTTCAGACAACTTTAAAGCAGTAATGGTTGCAGACACTGGTGGTATTGATGATAAATCATTTAACCAAGGTGCATGGGAAGGCCTTCAAGAATGGGGTAAAAACAACGGTGGAAAAACAAAAGGAAATGGTATTGATTACATTCTTTCAAAATCAGAATCTGATTATACTACAAACCTGAACACTGCAGTTTTAAATGAATACAATATTATTTTCGCAATCGGATTTAAATTACAAAAAGCTGTTGAAGAAGCAGCAAAAGCAAATCCAGAAGCAAACTTTGCGATTATCGATAGTGTGGTTGAACAACCAAACGTTGCTTCCATCAACTATAAAGACCAAGAAGCAGCTTTCCTTGCAGGGGTTGCAGCTGGTTTAACAACTAAAACAAATAAAGTAGCTTTCATCGGTGGTATGCATGGTTCAGCATTAGATAAATTCGAAGCTGGTTTCAAAGCTGGGGTTCAGGCAGTAAACCCTAAAGCAACTGTTGAAATTCAATATGCTGAATCATTCTCAGATGGTGCTAAAGCAAAATCTCTTGCAGAAGCAATGTACGCTTCAGATGTTGACATCATTTATGCAGCAGCTGGTGGTGCAGGACTTGGAGTATTCGCTGCTGCTAAATCAATCGTTGAAGCAAATCCAGACCGTCAAATTTGGGTAATCGGGGTTGACCAAGACCAACAAGCAGAAGGTAAAGTGAACGACTCTCGTAACGTGACATTGACATCAACCTTAAAAGGTGTGAAAGAAGCGCTTATTAAATTTACTGAGGATGCTTCTAATGGAAACTACCACGGTGGTGAACAAGTACTTTACGGATTATCGGATAACGGCGTTGGTTTAACAGATGGTCAATTATCAGACTCAGTTAAGGAAAAAGTTGCTGAATACAAACAAGCAATTATCGAAGGAAAACAAGAAGTTCCTGCGAAACCTTAATTTTAAATTAACGAACTTGAATTGAGAGGAGTAGGAGTTGAAGAGAATGCGAATTTCTTCGCTCCTACTTTTCTATACATAGAATACTTTGTGGGGTGAGACGATTGGTGGAAGAAACATTTGTGATTGAAATGAAGGGCATCACGAAGAAGTTTGGTGACTTTGTTGCGAATAATCAGATTGATATAACATTGAAAAAAGGAGAAATTCATGCGCTTCTTGGAGAAAACGGAGCAGGGAAATCGACTTTAATGAATATCCTCTCAGGGCTATTAGAACCAACGGAAGGAGAAATTAAAGTAAATGGTGTACCAACGAAAATTGATTCGCCAAATACAGCGAATCGTCTAAAAATTGGAATGGTTCACCAACACTTTATGCTTGTTAAGAAATTCAGCGTAGTAGAGAACATTATCCTCGGTAAGGAGCAAACAAAGTTCGGATTTATCGATAAAAATGCAGTTAAAGCAGAAATCATGGATCTTTCTAAAAAGTACCATCTTACGGTTGATCCAGATGCCAAGGTAGAAGATATTAGTGTTGGGATGGAACAACGTGTAGAAATCCTAAAAACACTCTATCGTGGAGCAGATATTTTAATCTTTGATGAACCGACGGCCGTTTTAACTCCGCAAGAAATTGAAGAACTCATTATTATCATGAAGCAATTAACTAAAGAAGGAAAATCGATTTTCTTAATCACACATAAGATTAAAGAAATTCAAGCCGTTGCGGATCGTTGTACAGTTATCCGTCGTGGGAATGTCATTGGAACTGTGGAGATTGGGAATGTTACGGACCAAGAATTAGCCGATATGATGGTAGGACGTTCCGTTTCCTTCAAGACTGAAAAAGCACCGTCAAATCCAACGACGGATGCTTTAGTGATTAAAGATTTAGTCGTTAAAGATAGCCGTGGAATTGAAGCTGTTAAAGGGCTAAGCTTAACGGTGAGACATGGTGAAGTTGTCGGGATTGCTGGAGTAGATGGAAATGGACAAACAGAATTGATTCAAGCTTTATCTGGATTACGTGCGATTGAAAGTGGAACAATTGAACTTAATCAGATAGATATTACGAAGTTACCGACTAGAAAACGTACGGAAGGCGGTCTGGGCCACATTCCAGAAGACCGTCATAAACATGGTCTTGTTCTTCAAATGGGACTGGATGAAAACATCGGACTTCAAACGTATTACAAAGAACCATTATCAAAGAATGGCTTCTTAAATAAGAAGACATTTATTGAACTAGCAGAACGTCTCATTGATGAATTCGATGTGCGTACTCCTAGTCCTACAGTGGCTGCTGGAGCTCTCTCTGGTGGGAACCAACAAAAAGCGATTATTGCTCGTGAAATCGACCGTGATCCAAGTTTACTCATTGCAGCTCAACCAACACGGGGGTTAGACGTGGGTGCGATTGAATATATTCATAAGCGTTTGATTGATCAACGGAATAAAGGGAAAGCAGTATTGCTGATGAGCTTTGAATTGGACGAAATTTTGAACGTGGCAGACCGTATCGCTGTGATGTATGAAGGTCGTATCGTAGACGTTTTAAATACAAAAGAAACAAATGAAACAGAATTAGGATTATTAATGGCGGGTTCGACAAGAGAACAAGTAAGAGCCAAGGAACAGGAGGCGTTGTAAGATGAAAAATTCAAAATACAAAATGATTCTTATTCCGGTCCTTTCAGTGGTGCTTGGACTATTAGTCGGAGCCATCATCATGTGGGTATTCGGATTTGATGTGGTAAAAGGATATTCAGCGCTGCTAAAAGGTTCGCTTGGAAAACCATACTATATTGGTGAAACATTACGACAAGCCACACCTTTAATTCTTGTGGCACTTGGATTTGCGTTTGCAAGTTACGCAGGTTTCTTCAATATTGGGGTTGCAGGGCAAGCGTTAGTCGGATGGTTTGCCTCTGTTGCAACAGGTCTCCTACTACCAGATTTACCAAAAATCATCCTCTTACCATTATGTATTTTTATGGGGATGCTAGCTGGTGCTATCTGGGCAGGGATTGCAGGTTATTTAAAAGCCTACTTCAATGCCAGCGAAGTGATTGTAACCATCATGCTCAACTATACAGCCCTTCATATCGTAAACTACATTATTCGTGAAGTCTTAACGGAAAAAGCTGAAATCACAGCTTCAGTTCCAGAGGCAGCAAGCTTACGATTACAATTCTTATATCAACTAACAGGAAAATCAACCTTACACGGAGGACTCTTCATTGCAATCGCGGCAGTCTTCGTGGTTTGGCTTATTATGAATAAGACGACAACAGGTTTTGAACTAAAAACAGTAGGGTTAAATAAGCACGCTGCTGAATATGCGGGTATGAGCGCTAAGAAGACGATTATTTTAGCGATGGTCATCTCAGGTGCCTTAGCGGGCCTTGGTGGAGTCATGGAAGGGTTAGGAACTTTCCAAAATGCCTTTGCGTCAGAAAGTCTTCCAAGTATTGGATGGGACGGAATGGCTGTGGCGCTACTGGGGTTAAGTAATCCAATTGGAATTCTATTCTCTTCATTAGTATTCGCCATTCTTCGTATCGGTGGTATTTCAATGCCGCTCCTTGCGAAGATTCCTACAGAGGTTGTGTCTATCGTAGTTGCATTCATCATTTTCTTCGTTGGTGCGAACTACTTAATGCAAGTGATTGTTGATAAATTCCCTCAAATTGGGAAGAGAAAGGGGTAATGAGAAATGGATTTAGTAACACTTTTACAAGTAGTTGTTGGGAACATGCTCATCTACTCAACGCCGCTGATTTTAACAGGGCTTGGTGGTATCTTCTCAGAGCGAAGCGGGATTGTAAATATCGGTCTTGAAGGGACGATGGTTGTTGGGGCCTTTGCGTCAGCAGTATTTAACTTAGCTTTTGCGCCTCAATTAGGTTCTTGGACGCCATGGGTTGCACTTGGTGTTGCCGCAATAGCTGGGATGCTATACTCATCCATCCACGCTGTAGCAACGGTTTACTTACGTGCCGACCATATCATCTCAGGGACGGTATTAAACTTATTAGCACCAGCCTTAACGGTATTCCTTTGCCGTTTGATGTACAACGAGATCGGACAAACGGAAATCATTACGAACTATTTTGGTAAAACAACAATTCCCGTATTAAGTTCGATTCCAATTATCGGTAAAATCTTCTTTACAGATACATTTATTCCAGCGTACTTAGCGATTGGGTTATCTTTTGTCTGTGCGATGATTTTAAATAAAACAAAATTCGGATTACGTCTACGTTCTGTAGGGGAACATCCACAAGCAGCAGATACATTAGGAATTAATGTTTACCATATGCGTTTTTCAGGAGTTTTAATTTCAGGATTCTTAGCCGGCATTGGGGGAGCCATTGTTGCTCAATCGATTACACTGAACTTCTCAGCGACAACTATCGCAGGTCAAGGGTTCATTGCGATGGCGGCGATGATCTTTGGAAAGTGGAATTCAGTGAGTGTTATGCTATCGGCGTTACTCTTTGGCCTAGCACAAAGTTTAGGGGTTATTGGAAATTATATTCCTGTTATTAAAGATATCCCATCAATTGGCTTGACGATTGCTCCATATTTGATTACTATCATTGTATTGGTAGGATTCATTGGAAAATCGGAAGGACCAGCCGCTAACGGTAAGAACTACGTAAAATCTAAATAAGAATGAGAACTGCTTTTAATCTAGGTGTCATACTGTATTAAAAGCAGTTTCTTTAATGAGAAGGGGTCATAAATGAAAAAACTAGTATCTTTAATCGTTGCAATACTTGCAATGGTTGCTATTCTATTTGGAGTAAAAAATATGCTTCTAGCAAAAGAATTTACAGAAAAAGTAGAAACTTCGGGAGAACAACAGCAACTATTCCTATTTAACTGGGGGAACTATATTGATCCAGAATTAATTAAGGAATTTGAAGCAGAAACAGGTATTCAAGTTGTCTATGAAACATTCGATTCAAATGATGCGATGGAAGCTAAATTAAAACAAGGTGGGACGCGTTATGATATCGTCTTTCCGAGTGAATCAAGCATTACAAAATTAGTGAATCAAAATTTACTTCAAAAACTCGACCATTCAAAGATTAAAGGACTAGAAAATATTTCTCCGTTCTTATTAAATAGTCCAGTGGATCATGGAAATCAATATACGATTCCGTATTTCTGGGGAACAGTCGGAATTATGGTCAATACGAAATATATCGATCCAGAAAGCATCCAAACATGGAATGACTTATGGAAAGACGATTTCAAAAATAAAGTATTGGTTTTAGATGGAAACCGTGAAGCGCTCGGAATGGCTCTTCAATCATTAGGGTACTCATTGAACTCTAAAAACGATGAGGAATTAAAAGCTGCCGCAGAGAAATTAAAACAGCTGAGCCCTAATGTGCGTGCTGTACTGAATGAAGAAATTAAAACCATGATGAAACTTGAAGAAGCTCCAATCGGAATGGGATATTCTGGGGATGCTGCTGCAGTAGCGGAGGAGAATCCAAATGTACAATATATCTTGCCAAAAGATGGAAGTGCGGTTTGGACAGACAACTTTGCGATTGCGCATACGGCAGTCAATGTCGAGGGTGCGTATGCCTTTATTAACTTTATGCTTCGCCCAGAAAATGCAGCAAGAAATGCGGAGTATGTAGGGTATTCGACACCGAATGAAAAAGCAAAAGAATTGATGGATCCAGAAGTGATTTCTGATGAAACCTTCTATCCTTCCGAAGAAATCATCAATTCATTAGAACATTATGAATATCTAGGAAATGATTGGATTCAAAAATATAACGAAGCCTTCTTAGACTTCAAGATGGGGTTATAACATGCATTATTATTTAAAAGCTAAAAACCTCTTTATAGGAAATACAACGACTGCAGTAGCTGGTATTTTAGAAATTAAAGACGGTCGTATTGTGGACTGCTTGGAATATGAGACGCCTGTTGAAGGTGAAGTGCTAGATGCAGGCGATAAGCTCGTGGTCCCTGGTTTTATTGATGCTCATGTGCATTTATATTTATCAGCCTTAATTCATTTAGGAAAGATGAAGGCCGTTGGAGGACCTTCCATTGAAGAAGTCGTTCAAGAAGCTGCTTCTATTCCTGTATATAATGGATGGAAAATCGGAATTGGGTGGTATGCGAGCGACTTTGGACAACAGATCTTACCCACTAAAGAAGACTTAGATAAAGCTTCAACAGACATCCCCATCTGCTTAATCGCAGGGGACGCGCATACGATTTGGCTGAATTCTAAGGCGCTAGAGGTGTTGGAATTAACACCAGGAGCTATTCCCAAAACGATTGGCGGCGAAGCGGTAGTGGAGAACGGCGAACTTACAGGGGTATTTTTGGAAGCAAAAGCTATCTATTATTTATCAAAAGTATTGTCAGTTTATAAAGATGACGAAGAAGAAGCATTAAAAGATTATATGTCTTATTTAAACCAAATGGGCGTGACGGCTGTCGGAGATGTTGCCTTAACGGGTGAGAGTCCAGATGACATTGTGTATCCAGAACTCTATGCTAAAGTGGAAGATGTTGCCACTGTGCGTGTCAGCTTCTTTCCAGCTATGCGTGAAGAAGTCGAATGTAACCGAAAGCTTTACAAGACATACCGTTCTGAGATGCTTCAAATGGGCGGTGTAAAACAATTTTATGACGGCGTGACTAGTTCGCATACGGCTTATTTAAAAGAACCGTATCCGATGCCTTTCTTTGAAGGAGACGTGGGTGGTCCGCTCTTAACAGAAGAGAAGATGGAACGCTTAACGCTTCTTGCTAACATTGAGGGATGGCCAATGCGAATTCATACGGTTGGAGATAAGGCGATTGCATTGACTCTCCAAAACTTTAAAAAAGCGCAGGAAGAGACTCCGTTTGATGCACCAAATAAATTCAATACCATTGAACATTTGGAAGTGATGGATCCTTCAGACCTTCCATTAACGGCTCAGCCTTCATTAATCGTTTCAGTGCAACCAAGTCATTTATTGGTCGGTTATGAGACTCTAGATGAAGAAGTCGGAGCAGAGCGTGCGCGCCATATGTTTCCGTTCAAATCTTTCTTAGAAGAGGGAGCAACACTTGGCTTTGGAACAGACACGCCAGTTGTCCTGGACGTGACGCCGTTTGAATCCATGTTTAATGCGGTTGCTCGTCAAACAAAAGAACAGCTGCCGGTTCCATGCTTAATGCCCGAACAACGAATTACGATTGGAGAGGCATTAAAGGCGCATACGAGTGGGGCAGCAAAAGCACTCAGTCGTTTAGACATTGGTACACTAGAAGTAGGGTCTTTAGCAGATTTCGTTATTTTAGACCAAAATATTCTAGTAGCAGATCCTGTTCAATTGTTAAACACGAACGTACTTGCAACATACGTTAATGGAAAATGTGTCTATAAAAAGTAATACAAAGGTTAGATAGAGCAGTCTATCTAGCCTTTTTTTCATGACGTAGAGTTCTTTCAAAATTGTTCTTTTTATGAAAATTACAAACAATAAACCTTATTTTAATACAAATGTAAGCTTTTTAATTTATGAAAGTAGTTTGAAGTTCAAAATAAATAGCGAAAAAAGGTTTGACATTCAAACTATTAGTCGTATATACTTTGATTATCAAATGATTTGATATTCAAACAAAAAGGAGAAAATCTTTTATGGAGCCAACTCTAGAGACCATAAACGGGTACTTGGTGGACGTCTTTAACCAAATGCTCGACATTGAAGAATCTTCGCTGGCGCAAAGCCAATTTAATGATTTATCCATTAAAGAGATGCATGCCATTGAAGCGATTGGAATGTATAACGAACATACGACAACAGAAGTCGCTAATAAATTAAATGTAACAGTTGGGACGCTGACAGTTGCGGTGAATGCATTAGTGAAAAAAGGCTATGTTGTTCGTTTGAAGAGTGACACCGATCGAAGAATTGTAATTTTAGGTCTGACCAAGAAAGGTCGCTTACTTTATCGTCTTCATCGTAAATTCCACGAGAAGTTAGTTTTAAAAACAATCGAGGGAATGAATGCTGAAGAAATGGCAGTTCTTGTTAAAGGACTTCATAATTTATATGATTTCTTACACGAGGCTGTACTAGCAAATCAAGAAGGGAAGTAGACATTGTGGGGGTTCAAGTGATAGCGACAAGTTCCTATCTCCCAACGTCCGTCATTACAAACGATGACTGGGCGAAACGAGTAGATACTTCTGATGAATGGATCGTTAAGAGAACAGGAATCAAAACCCGGTATTGGGCAAAAGAACAGACAACTAGTGAGCTTGCGACAATTGCCGCAAAACGCTTAGTTGAAAAGAGCAATATCTCTCCTGAATCCATTGAATTTATCATTGTAGCAACGATGACACCTGATGCAGCAAGTCCTTCTTGCGCGTCACTTGTACAAGGAGCAATTGGAGCAACGAATGCATTTGCGTTCGATGTCAGTGCGGCTTGTAGCGGGTTTGTCTTTGCCTTATCAACAGGATTAAAAATGTTGGAACATGGACAAAGAAAATACGGAATCGTCATCGGAGCGGAAACAATGCTCAGTTCACTCGATTGGGAAGACCGCTCAACGGCTATTCTCTTTGGAGATGGTGCTGGAGCTGTTCTTTTACAAAAAGATGAAGAGCCATTTTTATTGGCGGAAACATTACAAAATGATGGACAGAAATCTGAGGCGTTAGTCGCTGGAAAAAGAATGACAAATCAAACACTTTCAACCATGACAATGGATGGTCGAGGCGTATATGAATTAGTCAGCAAAACTGTTCCAGTCAATATCCAAGATACTTTACAAAAGGCTGGATATACTGCCGACGATATTGATTTGTACTTGTTACATCAAGCAAATCGTCGTTTAGTCGAACAAGTGGCTAAGAAATTAAAACAACCGATCGAAAAATTCCCAATGAATATCGATCACGTTGGAAACACTTCGGCTGCAAGTATTCCGATTTTACTCGACGAACTAGTAGAAAATGGAACGTTGAAAATCGGAGAACATAAAAAATTACTTTTATCAGGTTTTGGCGGTGGCCTTGCCTGGGGAAGTATCACAATCACACTATAAACTATAAATTTTAAATTATTGGAGGAAAACACAATGACATTTGAAAAAATTCAAGCAATTATCGTAGATCAATTAGGTAAAGAGGAAGAAGAAGTACAATTAACAACTCGTCTTAAAGATGAATTAGACGCAGACAGCTTAGATTTATTCCAAATCATCAACGACATTGAAGATGAATTCGATGTGAAAATCGATACTGAAGAAGGGCTAGAAACAGTTCAAGACTTAGTAAACTACGTTGATGCTCAATTAGCAGACAAATAATTTTAAAAAGGGATGGTAACACATGAAATCAAGAATCTGCGACATGATTGGAATTGAATATCCGATTATCCAAGGAGGGATGGCATGGGTTGCAAATCCTGCGCTTGCAAGTGCCGTGTCCAATGCCGGCGGTTTAGGAATCGTTGCATGTGGACACGCTCCTGGCGATGTCGTTAAAGGATTCATCGAAGAGATGGAACGTTTAACAGACAAACCATATGGTGTAAATATTATGCTATTAAGTCCATTTGTTGATGAAGTTGTGGATGTCGTTTGTCAGGCTGGCGTGAAAGTGGTTTGTACCGGTGCTGGTAGCCCTGGCAAATACATGGCGAAATTTAAAGAAGCAGGAATTACAGTAATTCCAGTAGTAGCTTCAGTTGCTCTAGCGAAAAGAATGGAAAAAGAAGGCGCGGACGCTGTTGTTGTAGAAGGAATGGAAGCGGGCGGCCATATCGGTAAGTCTACTACCATGGCTCTTTTACCACAAGTAGTGGATGCGGTAAATATTCCAGTAATCGGTGCTGGAGGAATTGGTGACGGACGCGGAATGGCAGCAGCTTTAATGCTAGGTGCTGATGCAGTTCAACTTGGAACTCGTTTCCTTGTTGCAACTGAATGTACTGCGCACGATAACTTCAAAGCTTCTGTATTAAAAGCGAAAGATATCGATACTGTTATTACAGGACAAATTACAGGACACCCTGTACGTGTGTTACGTAATAAATTAACAAAACTTTATCTCCAAGCTGAGAAAGAGGAAACTAGTAAAGAAAATCCAGACTTTGAACGCTTAGAAGATATTGGACGTGGAGCTCTACGTAGAATCGTAGTTGAAGGGGATACCCAAATGGGATCAATGATGGCAGGTCAAATTGCTGGTTTAATTTCAAAAGAACAAAGCTGTTCTGAAATTATCCAAGAATTGATGGCAGAATCTCATGAAGTCATCCAAAAACAACTTGCACGTTTTTAATTAAATGAAAAAAGGGAATGGTGAAATATGCTTATTTAGCATACTTCCACCATTTTTTTTACAGCGCAATAGGAGGAAACTCATGAAAATCGCATTTTTATTTCCAGGTCAGGGGAGTCAAAAAGCACAAATGGGCTTAGAAATAGCTGACAACTTCGAAGTGGCAAAAGCTGTCTTTGAAGAAGCAAGTAGCGTTCTATCCTATCGTGTGAGGGATATTCTTTCAGAAGAACCTGCCGCACGAATTAATCAAACAGAATATACCCAACCGTTGTTATTAACAGTTTCACATGCAATCGCAAGCGTGTTAGAACAAGAAGGCATCACACCGGATGTGACTGCGGGATTATCTCTTGGTGAATACTCAGCTTTAGTGGAAGCAGGGGTCCTTGATTTTAAGGAAGCACTAAACTTAGTCGCAAAACGTGGTCAATATATGCAAGAAGCGGTTGTAGAAGGCGAAGGAAAAATGGTGGCTGTTTTAGGGCTTGAAGATTCGGTTATTGAAAACATTTGCCGTGAAGTTTCTACGCCAGAAGCCCTTGTAGTTCCTTCAAACTACAACACACCAGGACAATTAGTGATTGGTGGGCACGCTCCTGCAGTAGAGTTAGCTAGTGAAAAATGCTTAGAAGCTGGTGCAAAAAGAGCCGTACCACTTGTAGTATCTGGACCTTTCCATACACCATTAATGGAAGAAGCGAAAGTTCGTTTTGCTCCTGTGATGGAAGTAGCTAAGTTACACGAAAGTAAATGCCCGGTATTAAGCAATACACTTGGCACGCCGCACGAAGGAGTTCCTTCAAAAGACGTTCTCTGTGATCAAATTACAAATGCCGTGAAATGGAAACAAAATGTAGAGTGGATGCTTCAAGAGGGCGTAGATGTCTTTATTGAAGTAGGTCCTGGAAAAACATTGACGCAAATGGTGAAACAAATTGCCAAAGCAAAAGGCGCTTCTGTTCAATTATTCCATACAGATAGCCTTAAAGCAGTGACAGAAACCATTGAAAAAGTAAAGGAACTGAAAGGATAACGAAATGAAATTTAAAGATAAAACAGTTGTCGTAACAGGTAGTCGTCGTGGTATCGGTCTTGGAATCGCGTTAGAATTCGCTAAACTTGGCGCTAACGTTGTCTTAAACGGTACTCGTGAAATTGATGCAGAAACACTGGCACAATTTGATGCTTATCCTGGTGAAGTAATGACGTTTGTTGGAGACGTTTCGAAATTCGACGTAGCTGAAAACTTTATTAATGAAGTAAAAGAGCGTTTTGGACGCATCGACGTGTTAGTCAATAACGCTGGAATTACGCGTGATGGTTTATTAATGCGTATGAGTGAATCTGATTTTGACGATGTAATGAATATTAACTTAAAAGGATACTTCAATATGATTCGTTTTGCGACTCCAGTTTTCGTAAAACAAAAATCAGGAAGCATTATTAACATTACAAGTATCGTTGGTGTTACAGGAAATGCTGGTCAAGCGAACTATGCTGCAAGTAAAGCCGGAATCATTGGTTTAACAAAATCAGTTGCTAAAGAAATCGGTTCTCGTGGGATTACAGTGAATGCTGTTGCTCCTGGATACATCGATACAGATATGACACAAGCATTACCTGAAAAGATTCGTAATGAATGGGAAAAACAAATCCCAGTACGTCGTTTCGGTACAGTAGAAGACATCGCCGAAGCGTGCGTGTTCTTAGCGGAAGCTAAATACGTTACTGGACAAGTGTTAAACGTTAACGGCGGATTATACATGTAATCTCTTAAAGGAGGAAAACAATGAATCGAGTAGTAATTACAGGAATGGGAGCAATCACTCCTTTAGGAAATGATGTAGAAAGCTTCTGGGAAGGCCTTAAAGAAGGTAAGAACGGAATTGCTCCAATTACAAAATTTGATAAAAAAGACTTAGATGTTTATGTAGCTGCTGAAGTAAAAGACTTTGATGCTACAAAATACATGGATCGTAAAGAAGCAAAACGTATGGATTTATTCTGTCAATACGGACTAGCTGCAGCAATCCAAGCCGTTGAAGATAGCGGCATTACTCCAGAAAACACAGACTACGACCGATTTGGCGTTATGGTTGGTTCTGGTATCGGTGGGTTAACAGTGATGGAAAGCCAAATCATCAAAATGCATGATAAAGGCCCAACACGTGTAGCACCATTATTCGTTCCAATGGCCATCGGAAACATGGTTGCAGGAAACATTTCAATGAAAATCGGTGCACGCGGCGTATGTACATCATTAGTGACAGCCTGTGCAACAGGAACACATGCCATCGGAGAAGCGTTCCGTAACATTAAACATGGTTACTCAGATGTTATTTTAGCTGGTGGTGCTGAAGGTTCTATCTGTGAAATCGGTATTGCAGGATTTGCTGCCTTAACAGCATTGTCAAGCAGTGACAATCCAGATGCAGCTTCATTACCATTTGATAAAAAACGTGGCGGATTTGTAATGGGTGAAGGAGCAGGGGTTCTTGTTCTTGAAAGCCTAGAACACGCACAAAAACGTGGTGCTAAAATTTATGCTGAAGTCGTTGGATATGGTGCTACAGGAGATGCATACCATATGACAGCTCCAAACCCTGATGGAAGCGGTGCTGGTAAAGCCATTTTACAAGCTATCGAAGAAGCAGGAGTGGCTCCAAGTGAAGTAGACTATGTGAATGCTCACGGTACTGGTACTCCAGCAAACGACTCAGCTGAGACCACTTCAATTCGTTATGCGTTAAAAGAAGCTGCCGATAAGGTTCATGTTTCAAGTACAAAATCAATGACTGGACATTTATTAGGAGCTGCTGGTGCTATCGAAGCCATCGCCTGCGTTAAAGCAGTTGAAGAAGACTTCGTACCACCAACGATTAATCTAACAGAGCAAGACGAAGCGTGTGACTTAAACGTAACTCCAAACGTTGGAGTTTCTACAAAAGTAGATGTAGCAATTAGTAATTCGTTAGGTTTCGGTGGACATAATGCCGTAATCTGCGTGAAGAAATGGAAGGATTAATACATGAATGTAGAAGAAATTAAAGAACTAATGACTTTGTTCAATGATTCAAACATGACTGAGTTTCATTTATCAAACGAAGAGTTCGAAGTGCAATTTAGTAAACGTGAGGAATATCCTCAAGTCGTTTCTAATGCCGTTGCACCAGTTGCAAACGTGGCTAGCCCAGTAGAAGCTGCACCAGTGAATGCGCCATCTAATGAAGCACAAGAAGCACCACAAGTAGCAACAGATGCAAAATACATTACAAGCCCAATCGTTGGGGTGGTTTACTTACAATCTTCACCAGATGCAGATCCATTTGTACAAGTGGGTAAACAAATCACTTCAAACGACACTGTATGTATTGTAGAAGCAATGAAAATCATGAATGAAATTAAGAGCGACTTCAATGGTGAAGTTGTGGAAGTCCTTGTAGAAAACGGCCAAATGGTTGATTTTGGACAAAAACTATTTGCGATTCGCTAAACCCAATTTTAGGAGGAAATTAAGATGAACATTATGACTGTAACTGACGTAGCTGAGTTAATCCCTAACCGTTACCCAATTTTATTTATTGACCGTGTAGATGAATTAGTACCAGGTGAGCATGTTGTGGCGCGTAAAAACGTGACATTTAACGAAAGCTTCTTCCAAGGACATTTCCCTGGTGAACCTGTAATGCCAGGTGTGTTAATTGTTGAAGCATTAGCACAAGCGGGTTCAATCCCATTATTAAAATTAGATTCTTTCAAAGGAAAAACAGCTTACTTAGGTGGATTAAACAATGTTAAATTCCGTCAAAAAGTAACTCCAGGAGATGTGTTAACACTTCAAGTGGATATCGTAAAATTAAAAGAATATGCAGGAATCGGTAAAGGCGTTGCTTATGTCGATGGTAAGAAAGTCGCAGAAGCTGAATTAACCTTTATTATTGGACGTTAAGCCTATGTTTAATAGAGTACTAATCGCAAACCGTGGAGAGATTGCTTGCCGCATTATTCGTGCTTGTCGTGAGTTAGGAATTGAATCGGTGGCAGTCTATTCCCAAGCGGATAAAGATGCTCTTCATGTACAATTAGCCGACCATGCTGTTTGTATCGGACCTGCTGCTTCAAAAGATTCATACTTAAAAGTTGAAAATATTTTGAGCGCAGCCGTTACAACAGGTGCACAAGCAATTCACCCAGGATTTGGATTCTTATCGGAAAATGCCAAGTTTGCCAAAATGTGTGCGGAATGCAATATCACTTTCATTGGGCCTTCAAGCGAAGTGATTTCTCAAATGGGGGATAAAGCAGAAGCACGTAAGCAAATGATTGCAGCAAACGTACCGGTGATTCCTGGTAGTGATGATATTGTCGCAACCGTTGAAGAAGGAATTGAACTTGCACAGCGTATTGGGTTCCCACTCTTAATTAAGGCGGTTGCTGGTGGCGGTGGTAAAGGGATTCGTCGTGTTGAAACAGTTGAAGAATTTGAACATCAATTTGTGACAGCGCGCCAAGAAGCCTTACAAGCCTTCGGGAATGCCGATGTGTACATGGAACGTATTATTTATCCAGCGAAACATATTGAATTTCAAATCTTAGCCGATAAATACGGAAATGTGGTCCACCTAGGAGAGCGTGACTGTTCACTTCAACGTAAAAATCAAAAGATTATCGAAGAAGCGCCAAGTCCATCTCTTTCTTCTCAACTTAGAAGAGAAATGGGGGAAGCAGCTGTTCGTGCTGCTAAAGCAGTTGGCTATCAAAACGCAGGAACGATTGAGTTTCTTGTGGATGAAGAAAAACATTTCTATTTCATGGAAATGAATACGCGTATTCAAGTAGAACATCCGATTACAGAAATGATTACGAATGTGGATCTTGTGCAACAACAAATTAAAATTGCTGCAGGAGAAGAGTTGCCATTTACGCAAGAGGATATTACTTTCCAAGGACACGCGATTGAATGTCGTTTAAACGCTGAAAATCCATTTGAAGGCTTCCGTCCTTCTCCAGGAAAAGTAACGTTCCTACATCAACCTGTTGGCGGTATGGGCGTTCGTATTGAATCAGCGCTGTATACAGGATATCAAATTCCACCGTTCTACGATTCAATGTTAACGAAGTTGATTGCACACGGTAAGACTCGCGAAGAGGCTATTCTTCGCATGAAACGAATGCTCTTTGAACTTGTAGTTGAAGGTGTGGATACGAACCAAGAATTCGTTGAAGATTTATTAGATTCAAAAGCCTTCAGACGTGGAGACTATACAACTGCATATGTTGAAACTGAATTTTTGAAACACTGGAATCAACCAAAAGAGAAATAGAATGATTTAGTAAAGGAGTGATTAGATGGGTCTGTTTAGAAAACGGTCATATGTCACCATTAATCGTACCAAAGTAGACTTATCTGAACAGTCTGAGTTACCTACAGTTCCGGATGGAAAATGGGTGAAATGTCCTTCTTGTGACAAGATTGTCTACAAAGAAGACTTAGGATCCTTAAAAGTTTGTCCGCACTGTGATGCTCATTTTAGAATTAATGCGGCTGAACGATTAGCGATTACAGTAGATACATTCCAGGAACTCTTTGAGGATGAAAAGCCAAAAGTGGATGTAACCTTTCCAGGATACGAAACGAAATTGGAGAAAGCCTCAAAAGTAGCCAAAGAAAATGAAGCTGTAACAGTTGGTGTGGCAACAATTGGGGAAGAATCCTTTATTTGTTGCGTCATGAACTCATTCTTTATGATGGGGTCTATGGGACAAGTCGTTGGTGAGAAAATCACGAAGGCTTTCCAAGAAGGAATTAAACGCCAATTACCAGTCGTGATTTTTACCGCTTCAGGTGGTGCCAGAATGCAAGAAGGAATTTTCTCTCTGATGCAAATGGCGAAAATCTCAGGAGCTGTGGAAGAACACCATCAAGCTGGATTATTCTATTTAACAGTATTGACGGACCCAACGACAGGAGGCGTCACTGCAAGCTTTGCAATGCAAGGCGATATTATTTTAGCAGAGCCAAAAGCAATCGTTGGATTTGCTGGAAAACGGGTTGTGGAACAAACCATGAACCAAAAACTTCCAGATGATTTCCAACAAGCAGAAACGGTTCTGGAGCAAGGATTTATCGATGCGGTGGTCCACCGTAAAGAAATGAAGAAGACGATTCATCGTCTACTTGTCCTTCATAGAAAGGAGTCGAATGCATGAAACCAATGAAAATTGTTTCGTTGGCCCGTGATGTGAAACGTCCAACGACAAAAGAATGGATTAACGCCGTATTTGATGACTTTATTGAATTACATGGGGACCGTTACTACGCTGATGATAAAGCTCTTGTAGGTGGGATTGCGACATTAAACGGCAAACCTGTGACAGTAATTGGGATGGAGAAGGGGCATACGCTTCAAGAAAACTTGAAGACAAACTTTGGCCAAGTCCATCCAGAAGGATACCGTAAGAGTGCACGTTTAATGAAACAAGCTGAGAAATTTAACCGTCCAGTAGTGACATTTATTAATACGGCTGGTGCTTTCTGCGGGGCAACTGCGGAAGAACGTGGTATCGGTGAAGCCATTGCGGATAATCTTCGCATTATGAGCCACTTGAAAGTTCCAATCATCGCTATTCTTTGTGGTGAAGGCGGAAGCGGTGGTGCATTAGCGCTTGCAGTTGCCAATGAAGTTTGGATGATGGAATATGCGATGTATTCGATTCTTTCTCCAGAAGGATTTGCATCCATCTTGTGGAAAGACGGTTCAAGAGCCAGTCAAGCCGCTGAACTGATGAAATTCACAAGTAAGGATTTGTTGGCACAAAAGATTGTTGACCGCATTATTCCAGAAAAGAAAAAGACAAACGAAGAGATTGCTTTGGATATGAGAGAACAATTAGAAGTTCAATTAAATGAGTGGTCATTGAAATCGAAAGAAGAAATTGTAAGCCAACGTTTAGAGCGATTTAATCAATATTAGAATTTGATGAAAATTCCAAGGAGCCTGACTTTTTTGTTAGGCTCTTTTTTGTTATACTAGAGTTACCATTTTCATTGGAGGGAACAATTTATGACACGTTTAGAAAAAGTAAGAAATTCCATGAAAGAACAAGAAATTGATGGGTTGATTGTATATAGCCCATACAATTTACGTTATTTAGCAAACTTTACAGGAACAACAGGTTTTGCATTAATCACATTGACAGATGCTTATTTTGTAACAGATGCGCGTTATACACAACAAGCACAACAACAAGCAAAAGGATTCCATGTGATTGAACATAAGACAGGTTGGGTTCCAGCGTTTGAAAAACTCATTCGCGAAAACAACTTGAAGTTTGTAGGATTTGAAGCAGACCATGTTTCAGTTTCTCAATTAGAAATCTTTGAAGATGCTTTTGATACAGCATTAATTCCAACGCAAAACATTGTAGAAAAAATTCGTGAAGTTAAAGATGAAGGTGAAATCCAAACAATCCGTGAAGCTTGCCGTATTTCAGATGCTGCATTTTTACACATCTTAGAATTCATCAAACCAGGTGTGACTGAAATCCAAGTAGCAAATGAATTAGACTTCTATATGCGAGGACTTGGTGCAACTGGAGTTTCATTTGATACCATTATTGCAAGTGGCGTTCGTTCTTCAATGCCTCACGGTGTAGCGAGTGCAAAAGTGATTGAATCAGGGGATCTAGTTACTCTTGACTTTGGATGCTACTACAATGGTTATGTATCAGATATGACGAGAACGATTGCTGTGGGCGAACCAATCGACCAATTAAAAGAAATTCACGATGTTGTATTACAAGCACAATTAAAAGTAAGCCAAGCAGCAGGTCCTGGTAAAACAGGAGTAGAATTAGACAAGATTGCTCGTGACTATATTGCAAGTCGTGGTTATGGCGAATACTTCACTCACTCAACAGGACATGGAATTGGTCTTGAAATCCACGAAGCACCAAACGTTTCTCGTATTGCGACACAAGCATTTGTACCAGGAAACGTCATTACTAATGAACCAGGAATTTACCTTCCAGGAGTTGGCGGAGTCCGTATTGAAGACGATATTATTATCAATGAAACTGGCGGCGAAGTGATTCAAAAAGTTTCTCGTGAACTCATTATTCTCTAAAATAGACGGTAGTTGTGAGAATAGCTGTTTCATGGTAAACTAAATGAGAATTGGAAAAACTTTTTAAGAGTAATTTTCTATCAAACAGGGAGGTTACAAAATGGAACAAATCAAAAAATATTCTAAAGATCAAGAACTAGGCGCAATCGAAATTGCTCCTGAAGTGATCGAAAGCATTGCAGGAATTGTAGCTGCACAAGTGGAAGGCTTCTATCCAGTTCCTGGATTCTTAAACACTATTTTCGGTGGAAAACAATTATCTAAAGGGGCTTATTTAACAGAAGAAAACGGATCATTCGTCATCGATATTTACGGTAATGTAGATTACGGTGTTTCAATTCCAAAAACAGCTCTCGTATTGCAAAACAAAATTAAAGAACAATTATTATTCAGCTGTGAATTAGTCATTTCACAAGTGAATGTTCATGTTCAAGAGATTTTACCAGTGCACCACACGGATGCAGAATTATTTGAATTGGGGGATGAATAGTGAGTCGTAAACCATTAAAAAGACGAGCACTACGAGTATTGGCCATTCAAGCCTTATACCAACTAGATGTGTCGCCTGAAATGCACATTGTGGATGCGCTCAGTCTTGCGTTGGAATGCTCAGAAGATTCACCTTATTCTATCGAAGCAATTACGGAAGAAGAGTTACTTAACGAAGTGCCAGAAATTTCATATAGCATAGCATTAGTGCGAGGAGTTCAAAACAATGTCGAAAAAATCGACGCTTTAATCGAGAAGTACTTAAAAGGATGGAAGCTCAACCGTATCGTTCGTTTAGACTTAATCATCATGCGAGGGGCTATTTTCGAAATGACTTCTCCAGAATTAGAAGTTCCACAAACTGTAGCGTTAAACGAAGCAATTGAAATTGCAAAAACTTACAGTGACGAAAAATCAGCGAAATTTATTAATGGTGTCTTATCAAACTTAGTAAACGGGTAAGATTCTACTACACGAAGAGTCTGAAGCAACAGTTTCAGACTCTTTTTTAAAACAGGATACGAGACATCGCGCTCAGAAATGGAACGTTGGACCGGAATACCGTAAGCGGCTGGAACAGCCGTGCGGATATTTCGGGAAACGCACGCCATTTCTGCGATGGC